>CAZFXH010000113.1:0-20061 GCA_964522905.1 uncultured Anaerolineaceae bacterium | reverse complement strand
GGCGATCGCCACGTGGTAGGCGAACAGCTGGAGCGGGATGATGGCCAACACCGGGCTCAGTGCCTCGTGCGTGTCGGGCACCCAGCAGATGTCGTCGGCGAAGCGCTCGATCTGGGTGTCGCCCTCGGTGGCGACCGCGATCACCCGCGCGTCGCGCGCACGACCCTCCATGACGTTCGACGCGAGCTTCTCGTACACCGACGAGCGGGTGGCCACGGCCACGAGCGGGCACTCGGCGTCCAGCAGCGAGATCGGCCCGTGCTTCATCTCGCCCGCAGCGTAGCCCTCGGCGTGGACGTAGCTGACCTCCTTGAGCTTGAGGGCGCCCTCGAGCGCGGTCGGGTAGGTGTAGCCGCGCCCGACGAACATGAAACCCCGCGAGTTCACGTAGCGCCTGGCGAGGTCGGCGATCCCGGACGCGTTCTCGAGCGCCCCGGCCGCGCCCGCCGGCAGTGCGTGGAGGGCCGCGCCAAGCTCCAGCTCCTGCTCGGCGCCCAGCGTGCCGCGCGACTTGGCGATCGCCGCGGCGAGGATCACGAGCGTCGTGACCTGGGCGACGAACGTCTTCGAGGCGGCGACCGCGATCTCCGGCCCGGCCCGGAGGAAGAGGACCCGGTCCGCCTCCCGGGTGATCGCGCTGCCGACCGTGTTCGTGACCGCGATGACCGGGGCGCCGAGCTCGCGGGCCAAGCGTGTCGGCGCGATCGTATCGGCCGTCTCGCCCGACTGCGTCACCGAGATCACGAGTGTCCGGCCGTCGATCGGCGGGGGGTTGTAGCGGAACTCCGACCCGACCGTGGCCCGGGCCGGGATGCCGACCCAATCCTGGATCGCCGTCGCGCCGACGAGCGCCGCGTAGTACGCCGTCCCGCAGGCGATGAGCTCCACCCGATCGACGTTGCGGATCGTCTCCTCGAACCCCTCGAACTCTTCGAGCCAGATGTGGTCCTCGCGCGTCACGCGACCGGCGATGGTCTGGCGCAGGGTCTCGGGCTGCTCGTGGATCTCCTTGAGCATGAAGTGCTCGTAGCCGCCCTTCTCGGCGGCTTCGGTCGTCCAGTCGATGGTCGTCACCGCACGCTGGACCTCGGTGCCCTCCACGTCGGTGATCGTCACGCCCCACGGCCGCAGGTCGGCGACGTCGCCATCCTCGAGGAAGATGACCTGATCGGTGTGGGCGAGGATCGCGGCCACGTCGCTCGCGAGGAAGCCCTCCCCCTCCGCCAGGCCGACCACGAGTGGCACGTCCTTGCGGGCGCCGACCAGTCGGTCGCCCTCGCCGCGGTGCATCACGGCGATCGCGTAGGCGCCTTCGGCCAGGCGAAGAGCGGCTCGGACGGCGTCGGCGAGGTCGCCCGTGTACGCCTCCTCGACCATGTGCGCCAGCGCTTCGGTGTCGGTCTCCGACGCCAGCTTGTGACCGCGCACGGCCAGGCCGTCGCGCAGCTCGCGGAAGTTCTCGATGATCCCGTTGTGGATGACGGTGATCTCACCTGTGCAGTCCTGGTGCGGATGGGCGTTGAGGTCGTTGGGACGGCCGTGGGTGGCCCAGCGCGTATGGGCGAGGCCGAGCGCGGCGTGCGGAGTCCGATCCGCGATCGCGACCTCGAGATTGACCAGCTTCCCGGCCTTCTTCTCGACGAACAGGTCGCCGCCGTCATCGACGAGCGCGATCCCGGCCGAGTCGTACCCGCGGTACTCCAGGCGCTTGAGGCCTTCCATGAGGATGGGGCCAGCCTCCCGGGGCCCGGTATAGCCAACGATGCCGCACATACGCGATGATCTCCCGTTCGGCGGCTATCGAGCCGGCACAAGCCTCTCCGAGGTCGGAGGCGAAGCTCCGCGACGCCTTTGGCCCGAGGATCTAGTTTAGACGCTCCTCCGCGAGGGCCGCGAGCGCGTCGGCCAGCTCGGACACGAGGGCTTCGTCGTGACCCTCGACCATGACCCGCAGCGCCGGTTCCGTGCCGGACGGCTGGACGAGCACGCGGCCCGCGTCGCCGAGGCGCGTCGATGCATCGTCGATCGCCCGGCGAAGCGCCGCGTCCCCTTCCCAGTGGTCCTTGTGACGCGCCTTGATGGCGCGTTGCTGCTGGGGCAGCATCGGGATCGCCGCAGCCAGGTCGGCGAGGGACGTGCCGTGGGTGGTCATGACCCGCAGGACTTCGAGGGCCGTGACGATCCCGTCGCCCGAGGTGGTGTGCTCGAGGACGATGACGTGGCCGGACTTCTCGCCGCCCAGGGTCGCGCCCGACACCTGCATGCCTTCGAGGATGTACTTGTCGCCGACGGGGGTGCGCACGACCTCGCCGCCGGCCGCCTCGACGACTCGCTGGAGACCGCCGTTGGACAGGATCGACACGACCAGGCCGCCGGGCAGCGCGTGACGCGAGAGGCGCTCGAGCGCGAGGATGCCCAGCACCTGGTCGCCATCGACGACCCGACCCTGGCCGTCCACGGCGATCAGCCGATCGGCGTCCCCGTCGAGCGCGAAGCCGACGTCCGCCCCGTGCTCCCTGACGGCCGCGGCGAGCGACGCTGGGGCCGTCGCACCGCTGTCGACATTGATGTTGATCCCGTCGGGCTCGACATGGATGGCGTCGACCCGGGCCCCGGTCGCCGCGAGGATGCCCGGACCCAACACGCTGCCCGAGCCGTTCGCGCCATCGAGCACGATGTGCAGGCCGGATGCGTCGATGGAGCCGGCCAGCCCGACCCGATGCTCACGGTATGCCTCCACCGCGTCGCCCGCGTCGACCGACCGACCGAGCAGCGCATTCCCGACGCCACCGAGCTCGCCCTCTCGCCAGATGAGCGCTTCGAGCTCCTCTTCGATCGCGTCGTCGAGCTTGAGGCCGTCAGCGTCGAGCACCTTGAGGCCGTTGTCATCGGCCGGGTTGTGCGAGGCCGAGACCATGATGCCCGCCTCGTACGGCCCGCTCCGCGCGAGGAACGCCAGAGCCGGGGTCGGCACGACGCCGACGACGTGGACGTCGACGCCGAGGCTCGTGGCGCCGGCCGTGATCGCCGCCACGAACATGTCGCACGAGCGACGGGTGTCCTGGCCCACCACGATGCAGCCGCCCGGGCCTGCCAGGCGCTTGGCGGTCGCCCGGCCGAGCGCGTAGGCCATCGGCGGCTTGAGGTCGACGTTGGCGACACCGCGGATGCCGTCGGTACCAAAGAGCCTGGACATGCCCCTCAGCCGCCCGGGCTGGCGGACGGCGACGCGGGGATCACTGCGCCGGGGCTGCCCGCAGCCGGCGCCGGCGACGGCGGGATCGACACGGTGACGGCCACCTGGTCCGGACTCGCGCGGACCAGCGCGAGTCCCGTGGGCAGGTCGGTGGTGACGGCGACCGAGGTCGTCCCGGCATCGAGATCCGCGACTTCCAGCGTGGCCAGCAGCCTCGACCCCTGGAGTCGGTCGAGATCGGCCGGGGACCCGCCAAGCGTGATCAGGACGCGGTCGGTGGACGTGGCGTAGGTCCGGTCCGATCGCGCACCCACGAGGTCCAGCCCGACCTCGAATGTCCGGGTCGCGGTCACTTGCCGAAGCGTGATCGCGACGCGGACGGTCTCGACATCGAGGGCCACCACGCCGGTCGGGAGCACCAGGGTCGACTCGAAGGTCTCGTCCGCCGACAGCCCGACGATCGATACCGGCGCCGTGTCGATGCTGACGAGCGGATCGAGCTCGTCGATGTCGCCTTCGACCGTGACGACGCGAGGTTCCACGGTCGCGGACACGAGCTCGAACCCGGGTGCCGGGTCGCCGGTGATCAGGGGGCTGATCGTGAGGATCTTCGAGTCCCGGTCCGAGAAGACGGGGATCGTCACGCGCGCCGTGGCGGGATCGACGTTGACCTGGCTGACGGCATCGCCGAGCACGTCGACGGGGACGAGGCGCACGTCCTGGTCGACGTTGATGCCCGTCGGCTGGATCTGCACGTTCGCGCGCGCCTCGACGACCTGATCGAGGACGGACGCCGGGCCGGAGATCTGGACCTCCGACGGGTCGACCGCCGTGGCTCCCAGTTCGAGCCCGACCGGCGTCTCTCCCTGGGCGACGCGCACCGGGACCGAGCGGGTGACGAGCTTGTCCAGGTCGATCGTCGTGCGATCAGGTTCCCGACCCACGACGGTGATGCGATCGTCGATCGATTCGACCGTGATCGGCACGCTCTGGGGCCCGCCGCCTGGCTCGAGGCCGCTGACGTCGACCCAGGCCACGAAGGTCGACGTGATCGGCCGCGCGCCGGACGGGGACAGGTAGCGGACGATCCTTACTGGATCGACGTCGGTGAGTCGGACCGTGCCGTCCGGCTGGCCCCGCACCTCGACCGGGATCTCGCCGACGAACGTCTGGGTGCTCTCGGCGAACACGAAGCCGCCGTAGAGCAGGGTCGCGAGTCCGATCGCCGCGAGCTTCAGGGGCCAGTTGTGGACGAGGACCCGGATGACTCGGGTCACCGCGGAGCCCGTGCGGCCGAGGGTGTGGTCGGCTCCCGCGCGGGCCGCCATCCGAACGCGCCTCGGCGGCGCCCACGGTTCGGGTCGAGCAGGTGCCGGATCGAGCGCGCCAGGTGGGCCTCGTTGAGGTTGCGCACGATGCGCGACCGCTCCACGAGGCTGATCTGGCCGTTCTCCTCGGACACGACGATGACGACCGCGTCGGTCTGCTCGGCGATGCCGAGGGCGGCCCGGTGACGGGTCCCGAAACGCTCGGCGTGGACGCTCGTTTCCGACAGCGGGAGCAACGCGCCGGCCGCGAGGATCGTCTCGCCGCGGATGATCAGGGCGCCATCGTGGAGGGCCGTGCGGGGCGCGAAGATGGTCCGGATGAGATCGGCCGAGATGTCACCGTGGATCATGACGCCGCTCTCGGCTGCGTCCTCGAGCCCGGTCTCACGTTCGAGCACGATCAGTGCACCATGGCCATCGGCGCTCAGGTCGGCCGCCGCCCGGGCCACCTCGTCGGCGACGTGGTCCACCGCCCGGGAATCGGCGGGTGACAACACCCAGCCGAGCGACCCGACCCGGCCGATCCGCTCCAGGCCGCGGCGGATCTCCGGTTGGAAGATGACGACGAGCGCGAACAGCCCGACGACGGCGCCGCCCTGCAGGATCCGGGTGAGCAGCTCGAGCCCGAACGCCACGGCCAGCACGTACACCACGAACAGGACGCTGACCCCCAGAAGAAGGCGCACCGCGCGTGTCCCGCGGATCAGGCTGAACAGCCAGTAGATGAGGAGGGCGGTGATCCCGATGTCGACCAGCGTCGTCAGGCGAACCTGCTCGAGGATCGATCCGAGGAGCTCCGTCATCGTCGCCCGAGTGTAGCATCGCGCCCCGTTCCAGCCGATGCTGCCGGGGCGGGATGGCGCGTCAGGCGCAGAGCGAAACGAGCGTGGGCTCGTCCGCCAGCCGGGCCGTGACGATCGAACACATCCGAGCACGCGTCTCGCTGTCGTCGCCGAGCTCGGCGAGACGCGCGAGCAGCGTCAACTTGTCGACCGCCGTTGCCCGCCAGCCGAGGTCGAGATAGAGCTCGGCGAGCGTGAGGTGCAGGCCCGGGTCCGCGGGGCTCGTTGCGAGGGCGAGGTAGCACACGTCGATGGCAGCGTGGAGCTGGCCCGCCGTCCGGTGGCCCGTGGCGGCCGCCAGGGCGAGTTCGCGGGTCGCGAGGCCGTCGCCGGCGGCTGCCGCGTCCTCGACGGCCGCCATGGCCGCAGTGGGGTCGAACGGGGGCGTTGGCGGCGGCTCGGGCTCGGGAGCTGGCTCGGGCGCCTCCTCGACGACGGCTTGTACTGGCCCGGCAGCGGTCTCCGGCGCTTCGGACTCGGCCATCGGAGCCGGGCCCTCGTCGGCCGGGCCCTCGTCGGCGGCCCCCCCGTCCGGGGCCTCGTGACGCCCCCGGCCAAGCACGCGGTCCTCGAGGATGCCGAGCGCACGCGACAGGGTATCGCTGACTCTCGGGTCGCCGCCGGCCCCGGACTGGGTCAGACGAGCCACCATCGCCTTCACACCGGCACGCCGGCTGCGTGACTCCGCGAGCTCGAGGGCCTGACGCGCGACATCGAGGGCATCGGACGCTCGGCCGTTCGCGTCGAGCGCGGCGGCCAGGCGATCGAGGGTCTCGGCGGCGCGGACGCGATCGCCGGTCGCGATCAGGGCGTCGGCCCGCCCACGCAGGGCAGTCTCATCGGCCGGTGCTCGCTCGAGGGCGGCATCGAACGCAGTCAGGGCCTCGGTGTGCTTCCCGATCCCGGCCAGGACCTTCCCGATGCCCACGAGGGGCAGTGGCCGATCGGGTGCGAGTCTGGCCGCGTCGCCGTATGCCGCCAGGGCCGCGTCCTGGCGACCGCGCAAGGCCGCGACGTGCCCGCGGCGAAGCGCCTCCTTGTACCGCTCGTACAGCGCGTCGCTCATGCCAGCAACTCTACGAGCAGCGCCTTCTGGACGTGCAGCCGGTTTTCGGACTGCTCGAAGATCAGGCTCTGCGGGCCGTCCATCACCGACGACGTGATCTCGTCGCCACGATGCGCCGGCAGGCAGTGCATCGCCACGGCATCCGGGCCGGCCACAGCCATCAGCGCGTCATCGACACGGTAGGCCGCGAAGGCATCGCGACGCTCCTCCGCCTCGGCTTCCTGGCCCATCGAGGTCCAGGCGTCGGTGTACACGACGTCCGCGCCCTCGACGAGCTCGTGAGGGTCGCTCCCGAACACGAGCCGTCCGCCCGATCCTGCGGCCAGCGCCTGCGCCCGAGCGACGATCGACTCGTTGGGGGCGTATCCCGCCGGATGGGCGAGCCGTACCTCCATCCCGAGCGCCGCGCCGAGCAGCGCGAGGGAGTGGTAGACGTTGTTGCCGTCCCCGACGAACGTGATGACGGCCCCATCGAGACGGCCGAGACGCTCCCGGATCGTGAAGATGTCGGCCAGTGCCTGGCAGGGATGCTCGCGCAGGGTCAGGCCATTGATCACCGGGATGCTGGCCTGGGCCGCGAGCTCGACCACGACCGCGTGGGGTCCGGTCCGCGCGACGATCCCATCCACGAATCGCTCCAGGTTGCGAGCCACGTCGCGCACGGCCTCCCGTGCGCCCATGACGGCATCCTCGGGCAGGTAGATCGCCACACCGCCGAGCTGGGCCATGCCCGCCTCGAACGTTACGCGCGTCCGCAGCGACGGCTTCTGGAACAGCATCGCGACGGTCCGGCCGGTGAGGGGCGGGCTCGCATGCCGCCGCGTGGCCCGGAACTCGGTCTTGAGGGCCTCCGCCGTGGCGAAGACCTGATCGACCTCCGCCGCGCCCAGGTCAGCGACGCTCAGCAGGTCGCGACCACGTAGCGAGCCGGCTCCCGGACTAACGGTCATTTCGCCATGGTAGGTCTTGCGAACGTCGGCCCCGGCCGTTCAGGCGAAGGCGCCGGCGAGCACGGGAGCGAGCGCACTCTGTAGTGCGTGAGCGAGCGCGCGGAGTCCGGCAACGCTCGCATGGACGGCCGCGGCTGACGCCGGGTCAGCGCTTCGTGTACTGAGGTGCCTTCCTGGCACGCTTCAAGCCGTACTTCTTTCGTTCCTTCATGCGCGGGTCACGGGTCAGCAGCCCGGCTTGCCGAAGGGGGACGCGGTTGGCCGCATCGTCGACCTCGAGCAGGGCGCGGGCGATGCCGTGGCGGATGGCGCCGGCCTGTCCGGTGACGCCGCCACCCTCGACCTTGACCATCACGTTGAAGCGGCCCTCGGTCCCGGTCACCCGGAACGGCATCCGGACCTCGGCCTCGTTGACCGCGTTGCCGAAATGCTCATCGAGCGACCGGCCGTTGATCACGATCTCACCCTCGCCCGGCAACAGCCGGACGCGAGCGATCGCCGTCTTGCGGCGGCCGGTCCCGGAGTAGAAGGCGGGGATGGACATGGTTTCGTTGCTCCTCGTCAGGCGAGCGGCTCAGGCTGCTGAGCCTGATGGGGATGATCCGATCCGGCGTAGATCTTCAGCTTGCGCAGATGCTGAGCGCCGAGACGGGTGTGCGGCAGCATGCCCTTGACGGCCCGGCGGATGACTTCCTCCGGCCGGCGGTTCAGGAGTTGACCCAGGGTCTCCTCCTTGAAGCCCTGCGGGTAGCCGCTATGGCGGGCGTAGACCTTGCTCTCGAGCTTGTCGCTGGTCACGGCGATCCGGCCGGCGTTGAGCACGATCACGTGGTCGCCCGAGTCGAGATTGGGCGTGTAGGTGGGCTTGTGCTTGCCCTCGAGGACCGGGGCGATTCGCGACGCGAGGCGGCCGAGGGTCTCGTCCGTCGCGTCCACGACGAACCAGCGTCGCTCGATCTCGCTCTCCCGGACCGTATAGGTCTTCGCGTTCATCGTTCCTCGTGTTCTCCGTTCATGTCGCTCCCGGTCCGCCGCCCGAAGGCGACGCGCCGGAGGCACAGGCCCTTCGCCGGGACCGCTGTCCCCTTGAAGGCCGGTTCCGCACCGGCGAGTGCCGATCGGACCGCTGTGTCATCCATCTTTCCGAGGCCGACCTCCACGAGGAAGGCCACCATGCGCCGGACCTGTCCCCGCAGGAACGAGTCGGCCCCGACGTCGATCGTCACGAGCCGGCCCTGCCGCCGGACCCGGACCGCCGTGACGGTCCGGACCGGTGAGCGGTCCGACGCCCCGAAGGCCCGAAAGTCGTGCCGGCCGATGAAGACCGACCCGGCCCGCGCCATCGCGGCGGTGTCGAGCGGGACCCGCACCCCGAGCGCCGTGCGCTCGCGGAGCGGGCTGGGCGGCCCGTTCCAAACGGTGTAGCGGTACTCCCGGTACCGCGCCGCGAAGCGGGGGTGGAACCCGTTCGGTGCCCGGCGCAGGCCGTGGACCGCGACATCGGCCGGGAGCAGTCTCTCGAGCGCCTTGCCCAGCTCCGTCGCCGTCTGGCGTCCATCCCACGTGAAGGCGATCACCTGTCCCGTGGCATGCACGCCGGCGTCCGTGCGTCCGGCCCCGTCGACCCGGCGGTGCTCCCCGTTTCCGAGGCGCATCAACGCGTCTTCCAGGACCCCCTGGACCGTCCGTCTCCCAGGATTCACCTGGAAGCCGGCAAAGTCCGTGCCGTCGTATTCGACCCTGGCGCGGAAGCGCCGCGGGGACGCCCTCTCGGGCATCGATTTGCTAGACGAGTTCGATCTGGACGATTTCCGCAGCGTCACCGCGGCGCTGACCGATCTTCACGATCCGGGTGAACCCGGAATTGCGGTCGGCGTACTTGGGCGCGATCTCGTCGAACAACTTGTTCACGACGAGTGGCTCGTTGGGAAACTGCGCGACGACCGCGCGACGTGCCGCGAGATCCCCGCGCTTGGCCAGCGTGATGATCTTCTCGACGCGACCGGAGATCTCCTTGGCCTTTGCCTCGGTGGTCTTGACGCGCTCGTACCGGATGACCGACACGGCGAGGTTCTTGTACAGGCTCAGACGCGGCCCCTGCTTGCGGCTGAGCTTGCGCCCACCGATCCGATGCGCCACGGGTCAGGCCTCGGGCTCGTCTTCGAACGGCTCGTCGCCGTCGAGGTCATCGAGGCCGTCCGACTCGGTCTCCGGAACGATGAAGCCGCGCATCCGGAGGCGCTCCTTCATCTCGTCGAGCGACTTCTTGCCGAAGTTGCGCATCCGCAGCAGCTCGTCGTCCTTGAGCTGGAGCAGCTGCCCCACCTTGACGATGTTGTTGCGCTTGAGCGAGTTGTAGGCGCGCATCGGGAGGTCGAGCTCCTCGATGGGCATGTCGAGCATGTTCGGCGGGAGCGCAGCGATACCGGTCGCGACCGCCTGCGGGATCGCGGCCATGCCGATGGTCACGAAGGGTCGGAACTGGTTGACGAGGATCTCCGCGGAGCGGCTGAGGGCCTCCTCCGGGGTGATCGTGCCGTCGGTCTCGATCTCGATCGTGAGCTTGTCGAAGTTGGTCATCTGACCCACCCGCATGCTCTCGATCCAGTAGTTGACCTTGCGAACCGGGGTGAAGATCGCGTCCACGGCGATGACGCCGATCGGCAGGGCCTCCGCGCGCTCGGCGCCGAGGTAGCCCACGCCGCGCTCGACGGTCAGGTCCATCTCGATGGTGACGTCGTCCGTGTCGAGCGTCATGAGGACGAGCTCGGGGTTGATGATCTCGACGTCGGCCGACTCGGCGACGTCCGCCGCCGTCACCGCTCCGGCGCCACTCTTGATGAGACGCAGCTGGACGGGGTGGGAGGCGAAGCTCTTGAGCCGGAGCTTCTTGACGTTCAGGACGATCTGCGTGACGTCTTCCTTGACGCCCGGGATCGTCGAGAACTCCTGGTAGACGTCACGGATCTGGATGCTCGTGACCGCGGCGCCCTCGAGCGAGGACAGGAGGACGCGCCGGAGCGCGTTTCCGAGGGTCACGCCGTAGCCGGCCTGGAGGGGCCCGGCCTCGTACTTGGCGTACGTGCCGGCTTCCTCGACAGGCTCGATCTGCGGGTTCTCGAGTTCGATCATGGGTTGTTGGTTACCTCGAGTAGTACTCGACCACAAGCTGCTCGTTGAGATCGAGCGGCATCTGGTCGCGGCTGGGCGGGGTGACGATGGAGCCGGACAGCTTCGTGGCGTCGATGGTCAGCCACTCCGGCGCCTGGTGATTGCGAAGCGTCTCCTTCGCGACCTTGAACGGCTCGCGCTCGCGGCGGTTCTCGCGGACCTCGAACCTGTCGCCCGGCTTCAGCTGGTACGACGAGATGTCGGTCGGCACGCCGTTGACGGCGAAATGGCCATGGTTCACGAGCTGGCGGGCAGCCGCCCGGGACGGCGCGAAGCCCGCACGGTAGACGACGTTATCGAAACGCAGCTCCAACGAGCGAAGCAGGTTCTCGCCCGTGACGCCTGGGCGGTTCTCGGCCGCGATGAAGTAGTTCCGGAACTGGCGCTCGAGCAGGCCGTACGTCTTGCGGACCTTCTGCTTCTCGCGCAGCTGCATGCCGTACTCGCCGACCTTGCGGCGGCGGACGCCGTGCTGGCCGGGCGGGGTCGGACGGCGCTCGAAGGCGCATTTCTTCGTGTAGCAGCGCGAGCCCTTCAGGAAGAGCTTGGCGCCCTCACGACGGCAGATGCGGCAGACGGAATCGGTGTAGCGAGCCATGGGTCCTCGGGGCCTAGACGCGTCGTCGCTTGGGCGGGCGACAACCGTTGTGCGGGATGGGCGTGACGTCGGTGATAGCGCTGA
Organism: uncultured Anaerolineaceae bacterium; assembly: GCA_964522905.1. Classification (GTDB taxonomy): domain Bacteria; phylum Chloroflexota; class Limnocylindria; order Limnocylindrales; family CSP1-4; genus SPCO01. Next base: position 8,826 of record CAZFXH010000113.1, on the reverse strand, counting down.
CCTCGAGACCGGCGGCCTGGAGCGAGCGGATAGCCTGCTCGCGACCGGCGCCGGGGCCCTTCACGTAGACCTCGACCTGGCGCATGCCGTGCTCCATCGCACGCTTGGCCGCGCCATCGGCCGAAAGGGCTGCCGCGTAGGGCGTGCTCTTGCGCGAACCCTTGAACCCGGCCACCCCGGCCGAGCCCCAGCTGATGACCGCGCCGTTGAGGTCGGTGATCGTGATGATCGTGTTGTTGAACGTGGCCTGGATGTGGACGTGCCCCTGGGGCACGTTCTTCTTCTCACGCCGACGTGTCTTGACCGCTCGCTTGCGTTCCGCCATGCCTGGTCAGTCCCTCGTCACTTCTTGCGCCGCACGCCGACCGTCTTCTTCGGTCCGCGCCGCTGGCGAGCGTTGGTCTTGGTGCGTTGGCCGCGGACCGGAAGGTTGCGCCGGTGGCGGAGGCCGCGATACGAGCCGATCTCGATGAGGCGCTTGATGTTGAGCGCCGTCTCGCGGCGGAGGTCGCCCTCCACCTTGTAACGCCGGTCGATCAGCTCGCGCAGGCGGTTGACCTGCTCCTCGGTGAGATCACGGACACGGGTGTCCGGGTTGACGTTGGTCTGGGCGAGGATCTTCTGGCTGGTGGGCAGACCGATCCCGAAGACGTACGTGAGGGCGATCTCGACGCGCTTCTCACGCGGGATATCGACGCCGGCGATGCGTGCCATCTGTTACCCCTGCCGTTGCTTGTGCTTGGGATTGGTGCAGATGACCATCACCGTGCCGTGGCGACGGATGACCTTGCAATTGTCGCAGCGCGCCTTGACGGAAGCTCTGACTTTCAACGGATCCTCGATCGTGTTCGTGTGGTGATGGCGTTCACTTGAGTCGGTAGGTGATCCGACCGCGGGTCAGGTCGTACGGCGACAGCTCGACGCGGACCCGGTCACCGGGCAGGATCCGGATGAAATTCATCCGGAGCTTGCCGCTGATATGGGCGAGCACTCGGTGGCCGTTCTCCAGTTCGACCGCGAACATCGTGTTGGGGAGCGGTTCGATCACCGTCCCTTCGACTTCGATCGCGTCCTTTTTGGCCACAGGCTACGTGCTTCCCTTTCTCACGGACAGTGTCGGCCCAAGGCGGGCCGACACACGAACGCATAGCGTATCAAAAGTCGCCGTTCCCGGCAAACCCAGCGAGGGATCTTACGTTGACGTCACGCAAACCTCGGGCCAATGGCGTCGGCGAAGCTCCGCCTTGGACCTCGGTGCGCGTGCGGCGGTTTGACGCTGATGTGGCCATTCAGACGGCGGTGAGGATCTCCGGCCCTCCCTCCGTAATGGCGATCGAGTGCTCGAAATGGGCTGCGAGGGAGCCGTCGATCGTCGACACCGTCCAATCGTCGGCGAGGACATGGGCTCGGTAGTCACCGAGCGTGAACATCGGCTCGATGGCCAGGCACAGGCCGGGCTCGAGCTTGCGCCCCCGGCGTCCGGTGCGGTAATTCGGGACCTGCGGCTCCTCGTGCATCGAGGTGCCGATGCCGTGGCCGACGAACTGGCGGATGACGCCGAACCCGTGGGGCTTGGCCACGTCCTCTACGGCCGCGGAGATGTCGTCGATGTGGTTGCCGGGAACGGCGGCGGCGATGCCGGCCATCATCGCCTCGCGGGTCACGTCGATGAGGTTGCGGACGTCGGCTGGCGGCTCCCCGACGAAGAAGGTCCGGGCGGCGTCGCCGTGCCAGCCCTCGACGATGGCGCCGGCGTCGATCGAGACGACCTGGCCGTCACGGATGACCCGGTCGCCGGGGATGCCGTGGACGATCTCATCGTCGATGGAGACGCACAGGCTGCCCGGGAACGGGCGGCGCGGGTTGATGCCCGGATAGCCCTTGAAGGACGGGATCGCGCCAGCCTTGCGGATGTGGGCCTCGGCGATCCGGTCCAGGTGGCCGGTCGTCACGCCGGGCTTCAGCTCCCGTTCGACGAGGGCAAGGACTTCGGCAACGATGCGGCCGGCGCGACGCATGCGCTCGATCTCCGCGCGCGACTTGCGAGTGACCACGTCAGACGGCGCCGGCGGCGCCGTTGGGCGCCGGATCCGTGATGGCCGACAGCAGGTCCTTCGTGACGGCGTCGATGGGCTGGACGCCGTCGACGACGCGCAGCAGTCCCACCTCGTCGTAGTAGTCGGCCACCTCGCCGAGACTCGTCAGCTGCAGGCTCAGCCGCGCCCGGATCGTCTCGGGCTTGTCGTCCGCCCGCTGGACGAGCGGGGAGGCGTCCAGATCGCACACTCCGGGGACCTGGGGCGGGTTCGTGTGCTCGTTATAGACGTGGCCGGAGTCGCGACAGACCCAACGACCGGACAGGCGACGGACGAGCTCGTCGGTGGGCACCTCGATGCTGATCGTGCGATCGACGGCCGATCCTCGCTCCGCCAGTGCGGCGGCGAGGGCCTCCGCCTGCGCACGGTTGCGCGGGAAGCCGTCGAGGATCACTCCCTGCGCCGCGTCGGGCGCCATGAGCCGGTCGAGGAGCATCTGGATGGTGATGCCGTCTGGCACGAGCTGGCCACGTTCCATGTATCGCCGGGCTTCCAGGCCGATCGGCGACTTGTCACGCACGGCGGTGCGGAACAGGTCGCCCGTCGCGACATGCGGGATACCGAGTCGCTCGGACAGGACGTCCGCCTGTGTCCCCGTGCCGGCGCCCGGCGCCCCGAGCAGGACGACGACGGTCACGAGGCTCGGGCGACGGCCGCCAGCTCCGCCGCGATCATCGGATGAAGCCTTCGTAGTTGCGCATCATCAGCTGCGCTTCGATCTGCTTCATCGTCTCGACGACGACCGACACGACGATCAGCAGGCTCGTGCCACCGAGACCGATGGCCCCGAGATCCGGGAACAGCAGGCCGACCAGCGACGGGGCGACGGCCACGGTCGCGAGGAACATGGCGCCGGCGAACGTGATGCGGCTGACGACGCGAGCAAGGTAATCCTGCGTCGGGCGACCCGGCCGGATGCCCGGGATGAAGCCGCCGTTCTTGCGCAGCTGTTCCGCAGTCTCGTCCGGCTTGAACGTGAAGGCCGTGTAGAAGTACGTGAAGCCGACCGTCAGCAGGAAGTACAGGACGATGTAGAAGATCGAATTCGGGTTGAACAGGAAGACGATCCCGGCCGCGATGTCCCGTACCAGCCCGATGTCCGACGCCGTGAAATACGACGCCAGCTGGACCGGGAACAGCAGGATGCTGACCGCGAAGATGATCGGGATGACGCCAGCCTGGTTGACGCGCAGCGGCAGGAACGTCTGGCCGCCCTGGTACATGCGCCGGCCTCGGACGCGGCTGGCGTACTGGACCGGGATGCGCCGCTGGCCCTCCTGGATGTAGATGATCACGGACACCGCCGCGATCGCCACCAGCCCGAAGGCGATGAACATCGCGATGTTCGGGTTGGCCAGGAACGCGCCGATAGCGGCGGGCGCCTGGCTCACGATACCGGCGAAGATCACGAAGCTGATGCCGTTGCCGATGCCGCGCTCGGTGATCAGCTCACCGACCCACATGAGCGCGATCGAGCCCGCCGTCAACGTCGCGATCTGGGTCAGCGTGTCGTAGCTGCCCAGGTCGAAGGTGCCGGTCAGGACGTTGCTGTTGTTGAGCAGCGCGAGGAACCCGTAGGACTGCAGCAGCGCCATCGGCACCGACAGGTAACGGGTGTACTGGGTGATCTTGTTGCGTCCGTACTCGCCTTCCCGGCTGAGCGCCTGGAGGGATGGCACGACGCCCTGCATCAACTGCATGATGATCGAGGCATTGATGTACGGGTTGAGGCCCAGTGCAACGACCGAGAAGTTGGCCAGGCCGCCCCCCGAGAACAGGTTCAGCAACCCGAACAGCGGGTTGCCCTCCAGGAAGTTGGCGAGCTGCTGAGGGTCGACCCCCGGCACGGGGACCGCCGCCAGGAAACGGAAGGCGATCAGCAGGCCGAGGACGACCAGGATCCGGCGCCGGATATCCGGCGCCCGGAAGGCATTCAGGAGGGATTCGAACACGGGATCTAGGCGTCGTCGCCGGACGCGGTCTCGGCCTCGTCGTCCGCCGCTGCGGCGGATTCGGGTTCAGCCTCGGTCTCCGTGGACGCGTTGTCGTCGGTGGCGGCGGCCTTGGAACGCGCGGCGCGGCGCGGTTTCGGGGCCGCGGCCGGTTCGGCATCGGCGTCGGCGGGCGCGGCCGTATCGGCTTCGGGAGCCTCGGCCTCGGCCGCTGTCGCGCTTGGCGTCACTGTGTCGGCTTCAGGGGCCTCGACTTCGGCCGCGGTCGAGCTCGGCGACTCGGTCTCGGCTTCGGGGGCTTCGGTCACACCGGCGCTTGGCGCGTCGGACTCGGACGCGGCCTTTCGCGACTTCGGTGCCTTGGCCGCGATCTCGGCCTCGGCGGCCTCGGCCGTCTCAGCACGTGCGGCACGGGCTCGATCGGCCTTGTCCGACGCGGCCTGTCCGCCACGCGAGAGCTTGGCGGGCGTTCGCTCGTCCGCGGACTCCACGCCGAGCGCCTTGCTCGGCGCGGTCGGGACCTCCAGCACGTTGACCGTGCCCCCGGCGGCCTCGATCTTCGCGCGGGCAGACGCGGTGAACCCATCGGCCACGATGAACAGCGGTGCAGACAGGTCGCCTGCGCCGAGGATCTTGAGTGGCTTGTCCAGGCTCCGAACGAGGCCAACGGCCCGCAGGATGTCCTGGTTGACCGTGATCTGAGCCGGGCCCTTCGTCTTGGTCGTGGGCTTCGCGTCGGCTGCCTCCGCCTCGAACGCGCCGCGCTCGACGGCTGCCTCGATGGCACCCACGTTCACGATCTCGTACTCGATCCTGAAGCGGTTCTTGAAGCCACGGAGCTTGGGGATGCGCTGATGCAGCGGCGTCTGGCCGCCCTCGAACCAGGGCGGGATCGAGCCACCGGCGCGCGCCTTCTGGCCCTTCGTGCCGCGGCCTGCGGTCTTGCCCTTGCCGGCGGCGATGCCGCGGCCGACACGGGTGCGCTCCTTGCGCGACCCTTCGGCGGGGCGCAGGTCGTGGAGTCTCATGCCTTTGCCTTCTCCTTCGAATCCTCGGACGATCGGCTCTTATCCGCGCCTTCGTCCTTGGAGCGGCCCTTGCCCGGCTTTGCGGCACGCCCGGCCGCGGTATCGGCAACCTCCTCGACGGTCACGAGGAAGCGGACCTGGCGGACCATGCCCCGCGTCGCCGGGTTGTCCGCGACCACGCTGGTGCTGCCGATACCGTGCAGGCCCAGGGCCTTGACGGTCGCCCGGTTCCGGGCGATGTGACTGATCGTGCTCTTGGTCTGGGTGACCTTCAGCTTACCGGCCATCGGCCACCTCCGCGGTCGCCGCCGGCTGCCCCGAGATGCGGCTGACCAGCTTCACCCCGCGTCGAGCGCCGAGCTCTTCGGCCGAGTGCAGGCTGCGCAGGGCCTCGATGGTGGCGCGGGTCACGTTGACCGGGTTGGTCGAGCCGTGGACCTTGGAAAGGATGTCGCGGACGCCGGCCGACTCGAGGACCGCGCGCACCGAACCGCCGGCGATGACGCCGGTGCCCTGCGACGCAGGCTTCAGCAGGACGCTGCTGGCGCGGTAGACGACCTGGACCTCGTGGGGGATCGTCGTCCCGACCATCGGGATCTTGATGACGTTCTTCTTCGCGTCCTCCACGCCCTTGCGGATGGACTCCGGCACTTCGCCGGCCTTGCCCAGTCCCACCCCGACGTGGCCGGCGCCGTCACCGACGACGACGACCGCGCTGAAGCTGAAGCGGCGGCCGCCCTTGACGACCTTGGCCACTCGGTTGATCTGGACGACGCGCTCCTCGAGCGCGAGCTTGTTCGGGTCGATGCGTGCCATCAGAAGTTCCTTCCGATCAGAAGTCGAGGCCGGCGTCGCGGGCGGCATCGGCGAGCGACTTGATCCGCCCGTGGTACCGGAAACCGGCTCGATCGAAGACCACGCGCTCGATACCGGCGGTCTTGGCCCGCTCGGCAAGAAGGCGACCGACGACGGCAGCTTCCTCGGACTTGGTCGACTTGGAGCCCTTGAGCTCCTTCTCGGCCGTCGAGGCTGCGGCGAGCGTCTTTCCGGACGCGTCGTCGATGACCTGCGCGTAGATGTGGTTGAGGCTGCGGAACACCGCGAGACGCGGCCGCCCCTCCGTGCCCGCCAGGGTGAGGCGGATCCGGCTGTGGCGCTTGCGTCGAGCAGCGCCTCGGCTGGCGACCTGGGTCATCGTGTCAGTCCTTCGTGCGTCATCAGTTCTTGCTGCCGATCTTGCCGGCCTTTCCGGCCTTGCGGCGGACCTGCTCCCCGGCATAGCGCACGCCCTTGCCCTTGTATGGCTCCGGCTTGCGCGTCGAGCGCACCTTGGCGGCGATCTGACCGACCAGCTCCTTGTCGATGCCGACGACCGCAAGGCGGGTCGGGTTCTCGAGCTCGAAGGTGATGCCCTCGGGCGGGTCGATCTCGATCTGGTGGCTGTAGCCCAGGTTGAGCGTCAGCTTCTTGCCGTTGAGCGCGGCTCGGTAGCCGACGCCGGTGATCTCGAGTCCCTTGCGATAGCCGTCGGTCACGCCGACGACCATGTTGTTCACGAGGGTCCGGGTCAGGCCGTGGAGCTGTTTGTGGGTCTTCTGCTCGGTCGGGCGGGTGACGACGATGGTGCCGTCCCCCTGGCTGACCGACATGTCGGGGTGCAGGGCGCGGCTGAGGGTGCCCTTGGGCCCCTTGACCGTGACCTGGCGCCCCTCGATCGTCACGTCGACGGCCGACGGGACGGGAATGGGCAGGCGTCCGATACGCGACATGGGTCTACCGCCTACCAGACGAACGCGAGGACTTCGCCGCCCAGCTGCGCCTGACGCGCCTGCTGGCCGGTCATGATGCCCTGGCTCGTGCTGACGATGACGATGCCCAGGCCGCCCAGCACCCGCGGGATGTCCGTCTTGCGCGCGTAGACGCGCAGGCCGGGCTTGCTGATCCTCTTGAGGCCGGAGACGACCGGAACCTTCCCGTCGACGTACTTGAGGGTGATGCGCAGGAGCGCCGTGGGGCCGTCCTGCTCCTCGCTGACGTCGGCGATGAAGCCCTCGTCCTTGAGGATGCGGGCGATCTCACGCTTCGTCCGCGACGCGGGGACGATCACTTCGGTATGGCGCGCCCTCGACGCGTTCCGGACGCGTGTGAGCATGTCCGCGATCGGATCGGAGATGTTCATCGGTTCCCTACCAACTCGACTTCGTGACGCCGGGCAGCTCGCCCAGGAGCGCTCGCTCCCGGAAGCAGATGCGGCACAGCGCGAACCGTCGCAGGAAGGCGCGCGGCCGTCCGCACACGTAGCAGCGGTGATACGCGCGCACCTTGAACTTCGGGGTGCGCTTCGCCTTTGCGACCATCGATTTCTTGGCCATGTCTCTCCCTCCCCGCGCCTACGAGGCGAAGGGCATGCCGAGGAGTTCAAGAAGCTTCTTGGACTCCTCGTCGGTCTTCGCCGTCGTCACGATGCTGATCTCCAGCCCGCGGAGACGGTCCACCTTGTCGTAATCGATCTCCGGGAACGCGAGCTGTTCGCGCAATCCCAGCGAATAGTTGCCCCGTCCATCGAACGACTTGTCCGGGATCCCCCGGAAGTCGCGGATGCGCGGCAGTGCGAGCGTGGTGAGCCGGTCCAGGAAGTCCCACATCCGCTCTCCGCGGAGGGTCACCTTGGCGCCGACCGAATTGCCCGCTCGTACGTGGAACTGGGCGATCGAACGCTTCGCCTTGGTGACGATCGGCTTCTGGCCGGTGATGGTGGCCAGGTCGCCCAGGGCCGCATCGAGCGCTTTGGCATTGGTCAGGGCCTCGCCCAGACCGATGTTGACGACGATCTTGCTGACCTTCGGCACCTGGTTGGGGTTGCCGTATTCGAATTGCTTTCGGAGCGCGGGGACGATCTCGGCCTGATAGCGCTCCTGTAGGCGGCTGGTCACGACTTGACCTCCAGCTGCTCGCCGCAGTGGCGGCAGACACGCACGCGCCGGCCGTTGTCCAGCGTGGCGTGCGAGATGCGGGTCGGCTTGCCACAGCTCGTGCAGACGACCATGACCTTGCCGAGGGGGATCGGCTGGGCGATCTCGAGGATGCCGCCCTGCTGGATCTTGGGCATGCGGTCCGTCGAGCTCGAGGTCTGGCGGGCCTTCGTGTGGCGCTTGGCGATGTTGAGACCCTCGACCACGACGCTCACGCCGCCGGCCGTCGTGCCGCGCCGGAACATGCTCCGGCCGCGCGGGGCGGGCTGGCGCCGGATGACGCGCTCGACCGTGCCCCGCTTGCCGGCATCGCGGCCGGAGAGCACGACGACGGTGTCGCCCTTGCGGATCTCGGGCACCTTGGGCTTGCGGGAGATCGCTGCTCGTACACCCATCACAGCACCTCCGGTGCGAGGGACACGATCTTCATGTAGTTCCGATCGCGCAGCTCGCGCGCCACCGGGCCGAAGATGCGCGTGCCGCGCGGGTTGCCCTGGTTGTTGATGAGCACGGCAGCGTTCTCGTCGAAGCGGATGTAGCTCCCGTCGGCGCGGCCGTACTCCTTGTTCGTGCGCACGATGACCGCGCGGACGACGTCGCCCTTCTTGACGGCGGCGTTCGGGATCGCCTGCTTGACGCTGGCGATGATCACGTCACCCACGCCGGCCGTGGTCTTGAGCGAACGACCCATCACCCGGATGCACTGGATGCTCCGGGCACCGGTGTTGTCCGCGACCTTGAGGCGGGTCTGGGGCTGGATCACGAGACGGTCTCCTCC
>CAZFXH010000112.1:0-6255 GCA_964522905.1 uncultured Anaerolineaceae bacterium | reverse complement strand
GATCTCGAGACCGGTCGCAGCCGCGAGGGCCCCGAACCCGGCGACCGCGATTCCCGCAGCGGCGAGGTACCCGACGAGCGACCCGCCCCAGGCGCGACCGCGGATGAGCCCGACGATTGCCGCGATGTGGGCGATACCGGCACCGCCCGCGAGGATCACGAACCAGCTGGCGGCCGGCTGCGCGAGGTTCAGCGCCGGCGTCACGAACGTCGCCAACCCCATGAGGACGGCGGCATTCAGCCCGGTTACGAACGCCGCGAAGCCGCGGCTGCCACGGTGATACCGGACTCGGTCGTAAGTGCGGTCGGGCGCGATCATCTCGGTAGGCTCCTGGTGACAGCGGGGTCGTCACGAGGAGGATGGGCGGCGCGCTGGCGTGGCGGCATCGACTGCAGCGGCCAAGCGGCATGGACAGATGTCAGTCGGCGGGCGTCGACTCCAGGCGAAGCTTGAAGGCCTCGATGTCGAGCGAGGCCGCGCGCTCGACCTGGGGTCGTGCCATCGATTCGAACATGCGGTAGCGCAGCGGCAATCCGATGCGGATCGACCAGCGCAGGTTCGTACCGCCTTCCACGTGCGCGAGCTCGGCAGCGATGTCGATCGTCACGCCGTCGCCATCGCGCCCGTTGAGGGCGAAGCGCGTCGGGGGCTCGAGCGCGGTGACCGTGGCTCCGAAGGTGCCGGCGCGGCCGGCGGCGCGCTGGTCGACCGTGAGGCGCTCGCCCTCGACGAGCGGGCCGTCGGAGGAGCGGGCGACGCGGACGATCCCGCTCGCGATGAGCCACGACGGCCAGGCATCCAGGTCCGCGATCTGGGCGAATATCTCGGCCGGGGGGCGCGCGATGGTTGTCTCGATCGTGACGGCGATCGCCATCAGTTCGGCTCGTCTGGGACCGGTCGGAGGCGGAACGACGGTCCGTGCCCCAGCTTCTCCGCGGGCGTCCCGTACCTCAGGATCAGGGCTGCGATGGCGCGGTTGTGGTCCGGGCCTTCGAGCGGCTCGGCGATCGCGTTGAAGTGGCGACCGCCGATGTCGACGCGGCAGGTCGGCTCCTCCAGCAGGTTGCGGGCCCAGAACGTGCTGTCGTCGTTGGCGGCCACCAGCACCGAGCCATCCGGCTCGTCTGCGAAACCGATCGCGACCGAACGGGGTCGGCCGGTCCTGCGGCCCCGGGTCGTCAGCCAGACGACCTTGCCGTGTCCGGCCATGGTCTTGCCGATGTCGGTCGTGGCGTGCTCCGGCTCGCTCAGCGAGCCCGCTGCCAGGACTTGCCTTCGGTCTGGGTCGACGGCGCGTACACCATCTCGACCGCCTGCATCTCGCGGATCGTCCGGGCGCCCAGGGCCGCCATGGACTGGCGGAGTGCGCCGACGAGGTTCTCGCTCCCGTCGGTCACATGGGCCGGACCGAAGAGGATGCGCTCGAGGCTGCCACTCGTGCCGACCTTGATGCGCGTGCCGCGGGGGAGGGTCGGCGATGGCGCTGCCATCCCCCAGTTCGTGCCGCGACCCGGAGCTTCTTCCGCCTTGGCCAGTGGCGAGCCGATCATCAGGACGTCGGCGCCCGCGGCCACGGCCTTCGCCAACTCGCCACCGCGGCGCATGCCGCCGTCGGCGACGACCGGCACGTAGCTCCCGGTCTCGGCGTGGTAGGCGTCGCGTGCGGCGGCTACGTCGCTGATGGCCGTGACCTGCGGCACCCCGATGCCGAGGACTTCCCTTGTCGTGCAGGCGGCGCCCGGACCAACACCCACGAAGACGGCCGCGGCCCCCTGCTCCATGAGCGCAAAAGCCGCTTCGGCGTTCGTCGTGTTGCCGACCGCGACCGGGATCGGCATGTAACGGGTGAAGTCGGCGAGCGAGAGCGGGTCGTAGTCCGTGGCGAGGTGCCGGGCGGAGGAGACCTGGCTCTGGACCAGGAACAGGTCGGCGCCATGCTCGGCGCAGAAGGGCCCGAACCGGCGAGCGGCGGCGGGGGTGGCGGCGACCGCGGCCTTGGAGCCCGCGGCGTGGATCGCCTCGAGCCGGGTTGCGATGAGGTCCTCGCGGATCGGCTGTTGGTAGGCCTCGCTGAGGTGCGCCTGCACGTCGGCGTCGGGCGCCGTGGCGATGCGCTCCAGGACGGCGTCGGCGTCGTCGTAGCGAGTCTGGACGCCTTCGAGATTGAGAACAGCGAGACCGCCGAGCCGGCCGAGCTCGCCCGCCAGCCTGACGTCGACCACGGCGTCCATCGCCGAAGCCAGGATGGGGATCCCGAGGGCGACGCCGCAGAACGTCTGCGTCAGGTCGACGTCGGCGGGCTCGACCGTGTCCGTGCCGGGTGCCAGAGAGACGTCCTCGAAGCCGTACGTGGGGCGGATGGTGTCGACCTTCGAGTGGAACACGCGCCGGCTGGCCGCCGGGCTGGCCTCGGGTACCTCGGTTCGGTCGATCACGTGGCCCTCCTGTGCCGCCTCACGGTGGGCTGCCTCGACCCCGAGTCTACCAGCGACTCGGTCACATTCGGTGACCTCGACGGCCGTCACGACAGGATGGGCGTCAGCGAGGGTGTCGCTCGCCGCCGAACGTGAGCTGGAACCAGGGGGCGCGATCGGGATCGGACAGGTCGTCGCGGATGCGCTCGATGGCGGTCCGGTAGCCCGGCCAGATGACCTCGCGATGGGCCTGGTCGACCGGCATCCAGCGGGCTTCGTCGTGCTCGTGCGAGAGCGTCGGCTCCGCGTCGGGCCGAAGCCAGACTGCGAAGACCGCGGCCGTGACCACGCCCTCCATCGAGGGCTCGTGGAACTGGTTCACGAGGTCCAGGTCGTAGAAGGCCTCGATCTCGGTGGCGCCGAAGCCGGTCTCCTCGGCGAGCTCACGCAGGGCGCCCATGGCGATGCGTTCGTCGGGCTCGAGCGATCCGGACACGCACTGCCACAGCCCTGGCAGGATCCGGCCGGCCGAGCGGCGCAGCAACAGGATCTCGGGGCGCGCCACGCCGCGCGCGGTCCGACCCACGCGGAACATCCAGCAGTCGACGAGGTCCGGGCGGAAGGGGCTCACGCGCGCATGATGGCGCGCGGCTGGTCGGGACGTGTCGTCGTCATCGGTGACCGCTGGCCATCCGCAGTGCTTCCGGTCGCCGTCGCAGTCGCCACATCGCGACGATCCCGACGGCCGGCCCGAGCGCCAGCACGACGAAGGCGATCCGCCAGGCACTCGGATCCGAGGTGTCGACGAGACCCAGGACCAGGATCGTGACCGACGTCAGCAGGAAGCCGGCCGCCACCTGGAGCGACAGCGCCGATCCGGCGGTCCCGGGCGGTGCCAGCTCCGAGACCGCCGATGAGAACTGGGCGGAGTCTGCGACCACCGTCACTCCCCAGGCCAGTGCCACGACGAACACGATCCACGCCGGCGCGCCGAACAGCAGGCCGCATGCGACGGCACAAGCTCCCGAAGCCGCCATCGCCGCGATCGTCACGGTCGTCCGGCCAAGGCGGTCGGCGACGAGACCGGCGACGACGCAGCCGACGCCCCCCGCCGCGACGACGAGGAACGCGGCGAGGCTCGCCAGCCCCGGATCGTCCAGCCCGCCAGCCGAGAACGCGGCGAGCAGGAACAGCGGGATCCAGGTCCACATGGCGAACAGCTCCCACATGTGGCCGAGGTAGCCAAGGTTCGCCAATCGAACGGCTGGATCGCGGATCGCGGACAAGGCGACGTTGATCGAGAACCGGGGTGCCGGCATATCGAATGGCCCGACACGCGCGCCGATGCCGACGATCGCTGCGGCCGCCAGCGCAGCGACGCTCGCGATCGCGACCGTCGGACGCCATTCGAGATCGGCGTAGACCCCGATCGCCCGGAAGAGGTACGGCAGCGCAGACCCGATCGTGATGCCCCCGACGAGCACGCCGACCGCCAGCCCCCGGCCGCGGCGGAACCACCCGGTCGCGAGCTTCACCCCGATCGGATAGACCGCGGCGACTCCGACGCCGGTCAGGAACCGGAACGGGAGGGCCGAGACCGGATCCGTGGCGAGGGCGGCAAAACCCAGGTTCGCGGCGGCCGCGACGAGGGCGCCCACGACGAACAGCCACCGGCCGGGCAGCACGTCGGCGGCTCCGACCGCAGCGAGGGCCAGCGCACCGAACGCGAACCCGACCTGTACGGCGACCGTGAGAAGCGGCAGCTCGAGCCCGGTCGTGGCCCATTCGTCGCGCAGGAGTGGCGCCACGGCCCCCGACGCGAACCACGGCGCCTCCGCCAGGAGGATGCCAACGGCAAGGATGGCGAGCTGCCACCAGCGGCCGGGCGGATCCGCCTCCGCGGACGCGGCGCCCTGCGCTGGTCCCGGATCCGCGACCGCCGCAGTCACCGGTCCGAGGGGAGCATCGTGTAGACCACGCACGTGCCGGTCAGTACCTCGGTGCCGTCGGCTCGCCTGGCGACGCAGCGAAGCGTGGTGATCGGCTTGTCCGCGCGGGCCTCGATGACCTCGGCTTCGGCGGTCACGGTGTCGCCCATGTACACGGGCGCCGGGTAGTCCCATTCCTGGTGGAGGAACACGCTGCCTGGTCCCGGCAGGACTTCGGCGACGAGCGCGTTGAACAACCCGGTCGTGAGCCCGCCATGGACGATCAGCGCGCCCGGTCGCGTCCGCGCGGCGAACTCGGGATCGAAATGCAGCGGGTTCCGGTCGCCGGTGACGAGCGCGTATCGCTCGACGTCCTCGGCCGTGAACGTCCTGGTCCACGTCCCGCGCTGGCCGACCGCCGGCGGCGTCCAGGCCACTCCGGACTACAGCCGCTCGAACCGCTCGACCGGCACGACGAAGACCGTCGCGCCGCCGACCTCGACCTCGAGCGGGTAGGGCATGAAGAACTCGCCCGGTTCCATGATCGGGGGCATCGGGTTGACGACCTGCGTTCGCGACGTGCAGCGCTCGCGCACGATGCCCACGACCTCGTCGACTTCTGCGTCCTCGACGCCCAGCAGGATCGTCGCGTTCGACTGCTTGAGGAAGCCGCCCGAGCTATGCAAACGCGTGGCCCGGAACTCCTTTTCGAGCAGGGCGTCGACGAGGGCCCCGGCATCCTCGTTATGGACGATGGCGACGACGAGCTTCATCGGGGGGAGTATCGGTGCCGGTCGGGGCCGGGTCAACGCGAATCCGCAGCGATTCGCGCGGTGTACGATGCCCGCTCCGAAGTCCAAGGTCAGCCCGCAGGAGTCCGACCCGTGCCCGTCAACGGTCCGTCCCGCGATCCACGCACCCACCTGCCAGCGGCGATCGCCGCCACGGCGGCCGGCGATGACGTCGACGCCGCGCTCGACGCGATCCTGGCCGCCGGCGTGACGGCGCTCTCGCCGACCGCCGCGGCGATCTTCCTGTCCGACCCGGACCGGCCGGGCCTGTCCCTCGCCGCGTCCCACGGGATCGAGGAAGGGAGTCCCCTGATCGCCGATGCCCAGGACCCTGACCACCCGTTCTCCGAGGCCGCCACGGGTCGGGCAGCGGTGTTCGACCGGGAGGCCATGGCGTCCTCGGGCGAGTCGTTCGTCGGGGCGTACCTGCCCCTGGTCGTCGCGAGCGGCGGCGTGGAAGCCGTGCTCGGGTCGCTCGGGATGGTTTGGCCGTCGCCGCATCCCCTCTCGGACGAGGATCGCGAGGCGCTGCGTGCTCTGGCGTCCCTGGCGGCGCTGGCCGTCGACCGGGCACGCCTGGCATCGACGGCGTCCGAGCGCTCCGAGTGGTTCGAGCGCATGGCCCATAGCGACCCGCTCACCGGGCTGGCCAACGAGCGGACGGTGTCACGGATCCTGGAGCTCGAGCTGGCGCGCGCCCACCGGCAGGGCAGCGAGCTGTCCCTCGCGCTGTTCGATGTCGACGATTTCAAGGCCACGAACGAACAGGGTGGTCACGTCGCCGGTGACGAGGTGCTGCGCCAGGTCGCAGCCGTCCTGGCCGAGTCGGTCCGCCTGGTGGACACGGTCGGACGCATCGGCGGCGACGAGTTCGTCCTGGTCGCGCCGGGATCTGCCGGTGCGATGGTCGCTCGACGCGTGCTCGATGGGATCGCGGCGCTCCCGGCGGTCGCCGGACGGAACCTGTCAGTGTCTGCAGGCGTCGCCCGATTCCCGGCGGACGGCACCGATTCGGAGTCGTTGATCGCGGCCGCGACGGAGGCCCTTGCGCGAGCCAAGACCGAGGGTGCCGGATCGGTTGCGGACACGTCGGCGGAGACATCGGCCGGGACGTCCGTTTGA
>CAZFXH010000111.1:0-12284 GCA_964522905.1 uncultured Anaerolineaceae bacterium | reverse complement strand
TCGAGGAGCCGGTGGTCGAAGCGGCCACGATCTCCGCGTTCGTGAAGGCGCCGTCGCCGTTCGCATCGAAGACGACGAACAAGTCGAAGTCATCGCTGCCGAGCGTCGTCTCGACCGTGAGCCGCGAGGCATGGTCGATCGCGACGTCCTTCTTGATGCTCGCCGAGCTCGGGTCGTTCGGATCGTCTTGCGCGCCAGTCTCCATCGTGACGCTGGGCTGGCTGAGACCGAACCCCTCGGCGCTCAGCCCGGCGAGGTCCACACTCGACTCGAAAGTCACCGCGAAGCTGCCGGTATCGGACGCCGTGTCGATGTTGACCGACGAGGGCGCTACCGACGCGCTGCCCAGTGTGACGCTGAACGGTGTCTGGAAGTCGTCGCCCTGCCAGCTGACCTGGTGGAGGACGAGCGCATGGAGGCCTTCTTGCGCCGGTGCAGCGACGAAGTCCGCCGCGCCGCCGGTCGCCGTGTCGAATTGCCAGATGCCCGATCCGATGTGGGTGTTCGGGCTGCCACCGACGGTGTCGATGACGTACGGAGCACCGAAGACGGAATCACCAAAGATCTGGAAATGGTTCTCCGAGCGGCCCATGATCAGCGTGTCGATGTCGGTGTACGGCGCCGTCCCGTCCCACTCGGTGCGCGCCAGGAAGAGCGAGCCGTCGGCCGGCTCCTCCGGGACGTCGAGGAAGAAGAAGCGCCAGTCGCCGGATTCGGGGCGCCACGTCCAGTCGTTGGCCCCGAAGACCGTTCCGTTGTTGTAGAGCAGGTCTTCCTGGGCCTCGGCGACGTCGGATCCACCGAACTCGAGCGAACCGGTGATGCCGCCGTCGGCGTCCTGCGAGACCGTGGCCGCGACCGCCACCGACACCGGCACGACGATCGAGTCGTCAGCGCTGGTCAGCACGATCGCCCCGGAGTACATGCCGAAGGGCGTGTTCTCGGGTACGGTGATCGAGGCGTCGAATGAGCCGCTGGCGGTTGCGGGGGTGGTGATCCAGCCCCAGTCTGAATTCGAGTACCAGTCGATCTGGACCTCGAAGTCGGTGACGGGGATGGCCTCGTTCTTCGTGGTGTGCTGCAAGCCGAGGAAGACTCCGTCGGCCATGCGCTCGGCCGGGTCTCGGAGGAAGGACATCAGCGCGTTCGAACCCGCACGGTGGTACATGAACCGGACGTATTCACCCTTGTCCATCTCCGAGGCGGCGAAGTTGATGTCGGGAAAGCCGTCGATGTTCGAGGAGGTCGAGAGGCTGGCGTGGTTGACCACGCCGTTGCCGTTGGCGTCCGTCCACAGGTTGCCGTCGCCGTTGACGTCGGTCCAGTTGTAGGTGAGCAGGCGCCATGCCTGGTCGGAGTCGTAGTCGGCGCCGAGATCGAACTGCTCCCGCGGGAAGTTGAGCCGGATGACCATCAGGTCGGCGTCCGGATGGGCCTCGACGCGGGACGTGATGTCCATGAGGTAGTCAGGGGCGTTGAAGTTGGACGTGCTCTCCTGCGAGATGTTCTTGCTCGAGAACGAGAACGTCTCGCTGTCGGTTCGCATCATCTGCCGGTCGGACACGTCCCATGTCCCACCGCCGTTGATCGTGAACGTCTGCGAGTCGGAGCCACCCGGTGCGACGACGTTCGTCATGACGGGGAACTCGGTTCCGCGGTAGTCGCCGACGCGCCACTCGTTGGGAGACACGCGCGCGCGGCTGCCGGCCGCTGAGGCGACGGCATCGGCCGCATCGACCGAACCCGCCCCCTGGATCAGGGCGTCGTAGCCCAGGTCCTCGGCGGACGACTTGAGGATGTCCTTGGCGGTCCGGTAGAAGCCTGCGGGGACCGCGGGCCCGTTGGCCTGTCGCCAGGACTGATAGATCAGTGCCGTGGCGCCTGCGGCGACCGGCGCGGAGCGGCTCGTGCCACCCCACGTCACCCAGGCGTTCTGGCCGTTGAGGACCGTGTTGAGGGTGGCATCGCCGGCCGAGAAGGCGCCGTCCGCCACGACGTCGACTCCGGCCGTCCCCGTGGCACCTGGGCCACGGTTCGACCAGACCATGACGTCGTCATCGACGATCTGGCTGGCCGCGTCGATCGAGTCCCAACCGGTCCCACCGAATTGGGTCGAGGCGCCGACCGAGATGCCGGCGACGGGGCTGGGTGGGGCCGTCGTGCCGAAGCCCGGGGCGCCGTTGCCCGTCGAGAAGAGCGGGGTTGTCCTGGAATTGTTATGGATGACGTCGGCTTCTTGGCTCCCCGCATCCCAGCCGTCGTTATCGACGTCGGACTCCCCGTACGAGTTTGAGGTCACGTCGATGCCGCGAGTCGGGTGCGTCGCGAGGAAGTAGCCGAACTGGGTGGAGAACTCGAACGAGAAGTAGATGTCGCCGTATGGCGCCAGCTTGGCGTGCGGGGCGCCGCCGATGACTGCGCCCGGATAGGTCCCGCCGGGGACGTCGCTGAACGTTGGCGCGAGCCCGTTGATGACGCCCTGGGCCACGACGTTCGAGGCCGTCAGCGTGCCGTGGCCGCCGATGGCCGGGTCATAGTCACCGGTCCAGGCGACGACCTCGCCGGGCCCGAAGATCGAGTTGTCGCTCGGCTCGCCGACGAGGCCGAAGGCATCCGCACCGCCCGCGAGGAAGGTCGCGCCGTCGGAGATGTAGTACAGCAGCCCGCCGGACAGGTCGGTGTAGCCGTCGCCGTTCATGTCGCGGTAGGACGCGGGCGAGGCTTTCGTCACCGGCTTCTCGTCGGTGAAGCGGTAGTCGTTGTCGAGATCGACGTAGACGGTGTCGTACACACCGGCGGTCGTCGAGTCGGTCACGAGAAACGCGGGTCGCTCGCCGAACAGCCCCAGGAGGTGGTCGTCGGGGTGGCTGCCCATGCGGACGTTACCGGACTTGCTGACACCGGCCGGGAACTGATAGGTGTGCTGCTTGGTCCCCGTGGGAGCGTTGAAGTTCCGCGACGGGCCTGTCTTGGTCGAGAACTTGACTGCGCAAAGAGCCCGGGGCGCCTTGCGTGCCCCGCCCGGGCAGGTCACAGCGGTCGTCCGCACGTACCACGAGAGGCCGTCGTCGACCTGGCCTGGGGCGGCCAGCCACTGCAACGTCCCGAAGGGGTCGAACGCCTTGGGCCAGCCGTTCCAGCCGGCTCGTCCGCCGGTCAGCCCGGACCACACCTGCCACGTCCCGATGAGGTCGGGGTGGCCGAAGTCGGTGCCGCCGTCGAGGACTCCGACGGTCGTGCCCGTGCCGGTGTACCCGGCCTCCCACGCCTCGGCGAAGTTGTGGGTCTTTGCGTCGAGGAGCGCGAGCTCCTTCAACTCCTCGAAATTCGAGCCCGCCAGCGGCGGCGCCTCGGAATACGGAACCTCCTTCGCATACAGGCCGCGAAGGGCCTTGTTCAATGCGGCGGCGGTCGGGCGCTTGCCGAGCTCAGGGTCAGGGATGCCAAGCGGTTTGCCCGTCTGCTTGAACTCGATCGGGTTGACGGCCACGACGCCGCGCGCATCGGCCAGCTTCGTCAGCGCCTGAACATGGATCTTGCCCACGACCAGCGCGGCGCCGCCTGAACTCGCTACATGCGCGTCGGCGAGGAGCCCCTCGGCCGCGGACGGGTCACCTGACACCGTGACGAAGACGCGGATCTCCTTCGTGCTGCCGGCATCGAGCTGCTTGCGCAGCGTCGGATGGATCTTGGTTCGGGCGTGGTCCGACTTAGAAACGACCTTCTCTGGCCTGGATCCGCTGGGCTCGCGGGCGATGGCCGTGACTGGCGCGACCGCGCCAACGACGAGTCCCGCGACGACCAGGAGCGCGCTGAGGCGACGAATCATGACCTCCCCTTCAGGTGGACCGTGATACCTCCGCGTCACGCTACGCCCGGTCCGGATCGTGCGATCCCAAGCCTTCGATCCGGCGTCCCAACGGGGCGGAACACGTGACATCGCGCACGGCCATCTCCAAGGGCCGGCGCATGTGCAGGCGACGGTACTCCGCTCGAAACAGAGAGGTCAATCCGGTTCGGGCGCCTCACCATCGATTCGACGATCCTGGCGGTGCAGCCGCGCACCAGCGGGGCCTCTGGAGACCGGATCAGGCGAGGAGCTCGACCTCGACAGGACCGCTCGCCAGCGGGTCCGCCAGGAGCGAGGCCTGGCCATCGGCGATCGTGATCCGCCCCTCAACCCCCCCGACCCGGCTTCGATACGTCCCGTCTCGGGGCAGCGCCAACGGCCAGCCGAAGTCCACCGAGCCGTTCCGAAGCTCGCCGCGCAGCGTGACCGGTCGACCCAGCAGTTCGGCGGCGCCGGCGAGGTCCCCAGCGGCGATCGCCGTTCGGATCTCGGAGCTCTTGACGGCCTGACCGTCGAGCGTGAACGGGGGCACTACGACGACGTCGAAGTCGTGTTGGCGTCCCAGTGCGGCGAGCGTCTCGGGCGTCCCGCGCCGTTCGAAGCCGAACGCCGCGTCGGGGGTCATGAGCAGACCCGCCAGCGAGGTCGCAGCCTGGATCTGCCCGACGAACGCGTCGTACGACGTCCGACGGACCGCGTCGTCGAAATGCTGGACGACCGTGACCACGACCCCGGCCGCGGCCAGGCGCTCGAGACGCTCGTCGGGATGGATCAACAGCGGCGGTGCCGAGCCCCTGAGGACTTCATCGGGGTGGGCGTCGAACGTGATGACGGTGGGCTGCGCCGAACGGCGCCGCGCTTCGTTGACGAGGTGCTCGAGCAGGTACGCGTGACCGCGATGCAGCCCGTCGAAGACGCCTACGACGGTGAAGATCGGGCCGTGCTCAGGTCGCAGTCCGTCGACCCCGGTGACGACGTCCATCAGGCGGGAACCACGGATCCCGCCGGCGTGACGAGGACCTTATCGGGCGCCAGGCGACCGTGGGGGGCCTCGGCGGCCACGGCGGCCAGCGCGCCATCGGGCGCGCGCAGTCGGTAGCGCTCGGCGCCGGGCACGAAACCGGCCGCAGGGCGGATGAACTGGCCGCGCGCGACGGAGTCGAGCTCCGCGGGGGTCAGGATCACGTCCGGGAAGCGCTCCAGGCCGGTGTCGATGGGTCGCAGCAGGCTGACCATCGCGGCAGGATCGTCGGCGGCCGCGGCACGCACGGTGTCGAGCGGGATGGCGTCGCGCTCCGGGAATGGGCCTGCCGCCGTGCGTCGCAGGGCACCAAGGTAGGCGGCGCTGCCAAGCTGCTCCCCGAGGTCCCGCGCGAGCGCCCGGATGTACGTGCCGGCCGAACACTCGACGTCGAGCACCGCGATCGGGCGGTCGGCGTCGCTGCCGTCCCACGAGACCAGCGCGAGTTCGTGGATCGTCACCTCGCGCTCGGCGAGCGTCACGGTCTCACCCGCACGTGCCATCGCGTAGGCGCGGCGGCCGCCGACCTTGATGGCCGAGTAGGCCGGTGGACGCTGGGAGATCGGACCGGAGAGCCCGGCCAGGCCCGCCTCGACCTGGTCACGCGTCGGCGCCGGACCGGGCGACGGCGTGAGCTCGCCCTCGAGATCGTCCGTCGACGACGAGGCTCCGAAACAGACCGTGGCGCGATAGCGTTTCCGGTCGGCAAGGTGGAACTCGACGATGCGCGTCCCGCGGCCCAGGAACAGCGGTAGCACACCCGAGGCGAACGGATCGAGCGTGCCGCCATGGCCGACGCGCTTCGTGGCCGCCAGCCGGCGGACGAGACCGACGACGTCATGCGAGGTCGGGCCGATCGGCTTGTCGACCACGAGGATGCCGTCGAGACCGGGTCCCAGGGACTTGTGCGCCACGGTCAGCGCGCGACCTCGGCGGCGAGGCGGGTCGCCTCGGCGAGGACGGCCGACCGTGCCTGGTCCACGGGGAGCTCCACCGTCGCGCCGGCGGCCCGCGCGTGTCCTCCGCCTCCGAATTTCCCCGTGAGGACTGTGGCATCAACGCCGCCGGGTTTCGTGCGCACGCTGATCCTCGTGGAGTCGCCGGCTTCCTTGAACAGGATGGCCACCTCGGCTTCGTTTGCCTGCGCGAGCAGGTCGATGATCCCTTCCGAGTGCGGCGGCACCGTACCGGTCGCCGCGAGGTCCGCGTCGAGCAGCGTGGAATGGATCACGCGGCCGCCTTCGGTGCCATCGATGCGGTCGAGGACCCGCCCGAACAGCCGGAGCTGCGCGGCCGGCTTGGAGCGGTACAGCCGACGGGAGATGTCCGAGAGCGGGGCGCCGGCCTCGACGAGCGCCGCCGAGACGGCCAGCGTTCGGGGCGTCGCGTTCGGATGCGCGAAGGTAGCCGTGTCCATGACGATCCCGGCCATGAGCGCGGCGGCCAGGGCTCCGTTCCCGGCGTCCAGTGCCACGCCAAGCCTGGTGGCGAGCAGGGCCACCATCTCGCAGGTCGCCGCAGACGTCGGCTCGATCCAATCGGCCTCGCCGGCAGCGTCGTTCGAGGCGTGGTGGTCGATGACGACGTGCGGCAGCCGGTCGAAGAGCTCCGGGTGGCGACCGCGTACATCGCCGACCCGGTCCAGCGATCCACAATCGGAGACGACGAGCAGGTCATACGGCGCTGCCGGATCGGGGTCCGTTCGGAAACGCTCGACACCGGGCAGGAAGTCGTACAGGGGCGGTACCGGATCCGTGCACACGGGATCCGCCACGCCCCCGAGCGTTTCGACGATGCGGACGATGCCGAGCGTCGCCCCAAGGGTGTCGGCATCGGGGTTCTCGTGACCCACCGCGAGGACGCGGCGGGCACGACGCAATCGCTCGACGACGACGTCCGGTACCGCGTCGAGGTACGGGCCGAGGTCGACGATCATCGCCGCCTCCCCGGCCGCGGCTTCGACCCCGACTTCGAGCCGGGCATGCCGCCGGGTTTCGGGCCCGCCCGTCGGCGGGCGCGTGGCTTGGGCGGGATCACCGCGGAGGGCGGCTCCTCGGGCTCGTCGCCTTCGTGGTGGACGCGGGCGACCGGGGTCGGGAGGGTCTCGCCGAGCGGCAGGTCGCCCGCAGGTGCCTCGCCGGCTCCAAGTTCATTGAGCAGCTGCAGGACGCGGGTGCCGCGTTCGGCGGTCTCGTCGAGGTGGACGTGCAGGTCCGGGATGCGCTTGATCCGCAGGGCGCGACCCAGCTCGTGGCGGACGAAGGGCATCGCCCGCTGCAACGCCGTGACCGTTCCGCGACGCTCCGTCGGCTGCCCGATGACGCTGATCCACACCTTTGCGTGGCGCAGATCTGGCGTCGTCTCGACCTTCGTGATCGTCACGAAGCCGATGCGCGGGTCGGCGACATCGCGGGTCACGATGGCGCCGATCTCCTGGCGCAACAGCTCGTCGACTCGATCCGTCCGCTGGGTCATCTCCCGAATCCCGACCAGACGGCGTGTCGCCGCCAGGACGTCGCAGGCGAAGGCGCGAGTGAGCACGAGAGCGAGCGCACCACCCCCGGAGGTCCGAGGCGACGCTCCGCGAGCCATCGGCCCGACGGTTCCTGCGTGAGCGAGCGCGCGAAGCGAGCAACGCACGCATGCGGCGCCCTGGTGGCGACCAAGATCACGGCGGCTATCCAGCCACCGCCCGGGTCACGGTTTGAGACGTATAGCACTCGATGATGTCGCCTTCCTCCAGATCGTGGAAGTTGGCAAGCCCGATGCCGCACTCGTAGTTCGCAAGGACCTCCCGAACGTCGTCACGGAACCGCCGCAGCGACTCGATCCGGTCGGTCGCGATGACCTTGCCGGCGCGGTAGATGCGGGCGCCGCCACGGGTGATGCGGCCTTCGGTCACGTACGACCCGGCGATCTGCGTGTTCTTGCCGACACGGATGACCTGGCGGACCTCCGCCCGGCCCTCGACGACCTCCACGACGACCGGCTCGAGCAGGCCCTTGAGCGCCGCGTCGATGTCGTCGGTGAGCTTGTAGATGATGTCGTACAGGCGGACGTCGACACCTTCGGCCTCAGCGGCCCGGCGGGCCGTCTCGGTGATGCTCGTGCTGAAGCCGACGATGATCGCGTCGGATGCCGTCGCGAGCATGATGTCGTTGTCGGTGATGTCGCCGGCGGCTTCGTGGAGGACGTTGATCCGGACCTCGTCCTGGTCGAGCTGCTCGAGAGCGTGCGTGATCGCGCCCAGAGAGCCCGACACGTCGGCCTTGAGGATGATCCGGAGCTCCTTGGCCTGACCGGCCTGGATCTGGCGATAGAGGTCCTCGAGGGTCGCGCGACCGCTCCCGTCCCCGCCCTTCGCGGCAACGGTGGCCTTGCGCTGCTCGACCATCGTGCGGGCTTCCTTGTCGTCCGCGGCGACGCGCAGGATGTCGCCCGCCTCCGGGACCTCGGAAAGACCGAGGATCACGACGGCGCTCGCCGGTCCGGCCTGCTTCACGCGCTTGCCGCGGTCGTTCTCGAGCGCGCGGACGCGGCCGAACGTCTCGCCGACGACGATGATGTCGCCGACCTTGAGCGTGCCTGTCTGGACCAGGCCCGTGGCGATGGCGCCTCGGCTCTTGTCCATCTGCGCTTCGACGATCGTGCCGACGGCCGGGCGATCCGGGTTGGCCTTGAGCTCCTGGAGGTCTGACACGAGCAGGACCATCTCGATGAGCTCGTCGAGGCCGTGGCGGCTCTTGGCCGAGACCGCGACGAGCGGCACGTCGCCGCCGTACTCCTCGATGACGACGCCGGCCTCGGTGAGCTCGGTCTTCACCCGGACCGGGTCCGCGTCGGGCTTGTCGATCTTGTTGAGCGCGATGATGATCGGGACCTTGGCCGCCTTCGCGTGGGCGATGGCCTCGAGCGTCTGGGGCATGACGCCGTCGTCCGCGGCCACCACGATGATCGCGATGTCGGTGACGCGCGCCCCGCGGGCGCGCATGGCGGTGAACGCCTCGTGACCCGGGGTGTCCAGGAAGACGACACGCTTGCCGTCGTGATCGATCTCGCTCGCGCCGATGTGCTGGGTGATGCCGCCGCGCTCGCCAGCCGCGACCTCGGTCGAGCGGAGGGCGTCGAGCAGGCTCGTCTTGCCGTGATCGACGTGACCCATCACGGTCACGATCGGGGGGCGTGGCTGGAGGGAGGCCGCATCGTCCTCGTCGAAGAGGGTCTCCTTGGCAGCCTCGGGTGCGGGGCCCTCGGCTTCGCCGTCGGGTCCGGTGCCGTTCGTCGATGCGGCGACGGTCTCCGCGACTTCGTAGCCGAGCTCGGAGGCGACGAGGGACGCCGTGTCGCGGTCGATCAGCTGATTGATCGTCGCGAAGATCCCGCTCTTGATCAGCTCGCGGATGATGTCCGCGACGTTGACCGTCAGCAGCTCAGCCAGCTCCTTGACGGTGATGGTGCCGGGCAGCTCGATCGCGCCGCGCTCGCTCGGATCGATCGTCTGGACCTGCGATGCGAGGCCGACGTCGCGACGCGGCGGCTTGCGCGGGCCGCGACGGCCACGGGTGCCGCTCCTACTCCTGGCCACGGGAATCTCCTTGTGTGGTGTTCGTCGTGAGCGCCCCCGATGTCACGGCCTCGAGGAACGCGGCCGGGAGCGGCGTCTCGAGCGCCCGTGAGAGAGCGCCTTTCCTGATGGCGAGTTCGAGGCAGGCCGAGCCTTGGCACACGTATGCGCCACGGCCGGCCAGCCGTCCGGTGGGATCGAAGACGACGTCACGCTCCGGGGTCCGGACGACGCGCTGCAACTCACGCTTCGGGCGCGAAGTCCGACAGGCCACGCACAGCCGGGCCGGCGTGCGGCCCGTCGTACCAGCCGACCGTGCCGCCGGACGCGCGGCGGCGGCTACGACGCCACCTCCTCGGGCGCGGGGGCCTCGGCCTCGGCGGTCTTCTTCGGCGTCCGCTTGGGCTTGGCCGTGGGGTCGGAGGCCGCCGCTGCGGTCGCGGTCTTGGCGGCGGCCTTGGGCTTCGTCACCGTCCTGGGCTTCGCCGCTGCCCCGGTCTTGGCCGTGGTCGCCTTCGGCTTGGCGGCAGTCCTGGTCTTGGTCTCGGTCTTGGCTGTGGCCTCGGTGGGCTCCACAGGATTCGCGGGGTCCGCCACGGTCTCCGGCTTGGCCGCTTCGCTTGCGGTCGCCTTCGCCTTCGTGGCGCGTTTCGGCTTCGCCACGGCGGCGACGGGCGCCTCGGACGCGGTGTCGGTGGCCAGGGTCTCCGCGCCGGCAGCGGCCAGGGGCTCCGCCTCGGTCGGGGCGTCGGCCGCGGCCTTGGCTTCCGCCACGGACACGTCGCTGCGGATGTCGATCCGCCAGCCGGTGAGCCGGGCGGCCAGCCTCGCGTTCTGTCCCTCGCGGCCGATCGCGAGCGAGAGCATCCGCTCCGGCACCGTGACGGACGCGATGCGGTGCTCCTCGTCGATGTCGACCGAGAGGACCTGCGCCGGGCTCAGGGCGTTGGCCACGAAGACACCGGCGTCGTCGCTCCAGGGGATGACGTCGATCTTCTCGCCGGCGAGTTCCGCAACGACGGCCTGGACACGCGCACCGCGCTGGCCCACGGTCGCCCCGACCGGATCGAGCCCCTCCTGACGCGACGAGACCGCCACCTTCGAGCGGCTACCCGCCTCGCGGGCGATGGCCTTGACCTCGACGGTGCCGCTGTGGATCTCCGGGACCTCGAGCTCGAACAGCCGGCGCAGGAAGCCCTTGTGCGTGCGGCTCACGAAGATCTGCGGGCCGCGCACCGAGCGGCGGACCTCGAGCACGAACGCCTTGACGTTCTGCCCGATCCGGTAGTGCTCCAGGGCGCTCTGCTCGGTCGTGGCCAGGATCGCCTCGACCATCTTGCCGACGTCGAGGATGATCGCGCGCGGCTCGACGCGGTTGACGGTGCCGGTGATGAGCTCACCCTCGCGGCTCGCGAACTGGTCGAAGACCTGGTCGCGCTCGACCTCGCGGATGCGCTGGAGGACGATCTGCTTGGCGGTCTGCGCACCGATGCGCCCGAAGACGTCGCCATCGAGCTGCTCGGTCTCGACCATGTCGCCGACCTTGGCCTCGGCCTGGTGCTTGCGCGCATCGTCCACGGTGATCTCGGTCATCTCGTCCTCGATCTCGTCGACCACGCGACGAGCACGATAGACGCGGATGCGACCGGACTCGGCGTCGATACGGACGTGGATGTCCTCGTCGCCGGCGACGCGCCGATAGGCCGACTGGATGCCGTCCTCGACGGCCCCGATCAGCTGCTCACGGGAGACCTGCTTCTCCGCGTTGAGCTGGAGGAGGGCGCCCACGAAGTCTCGACTCACGATCGCCTCCTCCTCTTCTGCGAATAGATGCCGAATCACGACCGGTCCGAAAAAAAGACGCGGGGGTCACCCACGTCACGGAGCGGCCGTTCAGTTGCGCGGAGTATACACCCGGACGCGTGGACGGCTCAAAGCTGCAGCTCGCGAAAGTACCTCAGTTTGGAGGCGTTGGTCCAGCGAGGTGGTTGAGCGCCTCGGCGACGTTCGCATCGAGGTCGTCCATGCCGTCCAGCGTGAGGTGGGGCTCCGGCCACAGGATCCATTCGCGGCGCCGCTCCTCCACGTTGTCCAAGGTTGGTTCGCCACGCGCGAACCCTCGCTGACGGGATGCGAGTCGAACCCCGTGGGTGACGGGATCCGAGAGAACGCAGACGATGATGCGCAGCTTCGTTTCGTGCTTCAACGCCAGTACACGCCACATGTCTCGGGCGTACTCGGTGGAGTTCACGGCGTCGATCACGACGTCCAGACCCGTCGCCAAGAGTGCATCGGCAAGCGCTTCCGCAACAAGGTACGCAGCTAGTCCAGTCCGGAAGCTTGGCGCGATGTCCGCTCGGATGATCGCCGACTCGATCGGGTCCACGGACAGAACAGGAACTCGCCGCGCTTTGGCGATGGCGTCAGCAATCGCGCTCTTCCCCGTTACAGGCAGTCCGGACAACACGATAAGCACCCGACCATGCTAAGTCGTGCCACCACGGCGCCGGCGCTCGACGTTATCGCCCAACGCCCTCGGGAGTCGGGACCGCGTGTGCGGGATCGGTGATGGGGCTGGGATAGCGCCGCGCGACGTAATCCTCGAGGATCTCAATGAACTCGGCGACCAGGCCGTCACCGCGCAGGGTGCGATCGAGCTTGCCATCGATGAAGACCGGCGCCACGGGTTCCTCGAACGTCCCCGGCAAGCTGATCCCGATGTCGGCGTGCTTGCTCTCGCCCGGGCCGTTGACGACGCAGCCCATGACCGCGACACGCAGCTCCTCGGCGCCTGGGTGCGTCTCCTTCCACTCCGGCATCCGGTCCTTCAGGTACCCCTGGATCTGCTG
>CAZFXH010000110.1:0-10830 GCA_964522905.1 uncultured Anaerolineaceae bacterium | reverse complement strand
GTCCGATTCGCCCCACGTTCACGCCAAGTCGAGCGGCCGCGGTACACATGGCTCGCGGTGGTGCTCGAGGTCTTCACCGGCGTCTGCGCGGTGCCGGTTGGTTGGTCGTTCATCCAGGATCCGACCGGTCAAGCCCTCGGTATCCCGCAAGGCTGGATCGAGGCGACCCCCTTCGGCAGCTATCTGATCCCCGGCGTCTATCTACTCGCGATGAACGGAGCCGCCATGCTGGCACTGGCTGCCCTGACGATCCGGGGCCATTGGTTCGCGCCGTGGCTGACCGGAGCGCTCGGCGTCGGGATGATCATCTGGATCGCGGTGGAGATCGTCACCCTGCCTGAGACGATGATCCTCACCTGGGTCTTCCTTGCCATCGGCTTCGCCCTTGGCTTCATCGCCCTGTTCTGGCTCCGGCGAACCGGGCAGCTGCGGCTATGGTGAGCGAGGTTCGTCATCCCGTGACGGTCGCGGCGCTGAAGACGATCCACACGGTGATCTTCGCCGCGGAACTCTCGGCGATCCTGTGGCTTGTCGTTTCCGGTCTCGTCGGCAGACGGGATCGGACGGTCGGGATCGCAGCGGCGGCAGTGGCAGGGGAAGCGGCGGTGTTCCTCGCCAATGATGGGGTCTGCCCCATCACACCGCTGACCGAGCGCATGGGCGCCGCTCATGGCTCGGTGTCCGACATCTTCCTGCCAGATCCCGTGGCTCGGACCACCCCGGTCTGGTCGACCGCCCTCTTGCTGGTCGCGGGGCTCCTTCACCTGCGCTCGTTGGTGCGGTCCCGACCGGAACCATGTTGTTGATGGCGCATCAGCCGTCAGGAAAGCACTAGGTGTCCCATGCAAACGATCTCGTTCCGACTCGCCACCCTCGCCACGATCCTCGCCGGCGTCGCCGCCCTGGCCGGCCTGATCGTTAGTGGCCTCTACGTCGATGCACCCAACTGGGTGCAACAGGCCCAGGGCACGGACCTTGCGACGCTCTTCCTGGCGGTTCCTATCCTCGCCATGGGTCTGTTGTCAGTTCGACGCGGCTCTGCGCCGGGTCGGCTGGCGGTCGTCGCCGGGCTCCTCTACCTCGTCTACAACTACGCCATCTTCGCCTTCTCGGTGGCGATCAACCCGCTCACCGCCATGTACATCGCCATCCTAGGTCTGGCGCTGTGGAGCCTCCTGCTGGGCGGTCGCGAAGCGGTCGCAGGAACAGAAGACCTCGCCGATAGGCTGAACCAGCGAGCGGCGGGCGGACTCCTTATCGCCGTTGGCTTGTTGTTCGGCTTGTTGTGGATCGGACAGCTCATCGCCACGAGCACGACCGGCACCCTGCCACCCGACCTGGTCAAAGCCGACATCTCCGCCAATCCGGTCTACGCGCTGGACCTCGCGTTCTTCCTGCCACTCTGCGTGCTGGCTGGGGTCGGCCTGCTCCGTCAGAACAGCGCCGCTGTCCTTGCCTTCCCGTTGCTCATCTGGGTCCCGCTCATGGGTGCCGGCGTCGTCGGCGGCTTCGTGCTGATGGCAGTAGCCGGCGATCAGGCCGGCGTGCCCGTGGCCGTCGCGGTGGTCGGGCTCGGTGCGGTATCCGCGGTCCTGGCCGTCGCTGCGCTCGTACGACCGGTTTCGAAGCAACGGCTTGTACCTGGGCAAACGGAGGGAGCCGCATCGTAAGAACGTGCTGGAGCCCGCTCCGCGCTCCGCCTCCCCGGCTACATTCTCGGCTCGTCAGCTGGGTGGGGGGTCGCCGGCCGCGATGATGTCAGCTGGTCTCCACGCCGGCCGGCGAAGTCGGCGCACGGACGACGATGAGCAGGAGCCCGACCGCGAGCGGGATCATCATCAGGATCGCGGCGGCCAAGGCGTAGCTTCCCGTCGCCTGATAGGTCACACCGACGAGGATCGGCCCGACCGCCGCCGCCGCCACACTGACGGTGAACGCCAATCCCCGGATCGAGGCGATCGCCCTGACCCCGAAGTAGCGCGGATAGAGCACGCCCTCGGATGCAAAACCGGTTCCGACGGCTGACCCGAGCAACAGTGCATAGACGACGGTGATCCAACTGTCCTCAAGGAATTGGAGGGTCAGCGTGGCCAGTGCAAGGAGCACCATCGAGAGGGCCATCATGGCCCGGCCCGGAAGCCTGTGAGCCAGGACTCCCGTGAGCGACAGGGCTGCAACCGATGCGACGGTCTGGGGCAGGAAGTTCGCCGCGGCGCGGGTCGGCGACAGACCAGCCTCGCCGAGGATCGAGATCTGGTGGAACGCGAGACCCGTGAACACCAGGGAGTTGGCCGCGACCGTCAGCGTGATCGCCCAGAACATGCCCGTCCGGACCGCGTGCGCCCGGGTCCAGTCGTCGACCGGCGCGTCGGATAGACGTCGGCCGGCGGTCATCGCTTGGTCGGCTCCAGGCGGCAAGGCCCACAGGGTCAGGGGGATGACGACGACCCACACCGCGATCCCGCTGACGATCCAGGTTTCGCGCCAACCGAGACCTTCGATGCTCGTACTCAGCACGATCGGGAGCAGCGACAGCCCAATGGCCGTGAGGGCGCCCGATATCGCGACGGCGCGACCGAGCGTGGCCCGAAAGCGAAGCGCTACGACCACCTTCGAGACGAGGCTCAACGCTCCCTGGCCGAGCAATCGAAGCGCGAAGAACCCAAGAGCGAGGCCGATCAAGGCGCCGACCTGAGACATCGCCACGATCGCCGCGCCGAACAACGCGGTTACGATGAGCGTCACGCGCCGACTGCCATGCCGGTCGATCCGCCGTCCGATCCAGGGCATGGCAAATGCGGCGACGAGCGAGCTCGCGGAGTAGACCGTGGAGATCTCGGCCCGCGAGACCGCAAGGTCCGCGATGAGTGAATCGATGAAGACCGAGATGCCCGCGGTCTGTCCGAAGACGGTCAGCGCTCCCGCGATGGAAGAGAAGGCAACGATCCGCCGCGCCGATGGCAGGGCCGCCTGATGCTCGAATGCCGGCGAATCGTCCACGCACCAAGGCTAACGGAGCGACTCGGCATGATCGGGCCTTGCTTGCGCCGCGCGCCCGGCGCGTCGGGCGGATCTCGCTCAGTCGTGCTCGGTGAGCCAGGCGCCGACCTTTGGCCACAGGTTCTGGCTGGCCGAACGGCCGACCACGATCCCCACGTGACCGCCTTCGATGAGGATCTCCGACGCGTCCTCGCTGCCGACGCGGTCGGTGACGATGCTCGTCGTCGTACGGGGGGCGATCTGGTCGCGACTCGCCGCGATGTTGAGGACGGGGCAGTGGATGTCCGCCAGGCGGACCGACTGCCCGTCCATCTCGAGCATGTCTGCCGCCAGTCGGTTCTCCTGGTAGAACTCGACGATCCATTGACGGAACGCCGCCCCGGCGAACGGGACGCTGTCGTTCACCCATCGGTACATCGCCTGCCAGCCTTTGACGTCGAAGTTCTCGACGCCCAGTTTGTCCCATAGTTGGCGATAGGTGCCCACGTAGCTCGCCAGTGGGTTGAGCAGCTTCGTGCCGATGTCCGGCAGCTGCGCCGGCACCGTCGGGAAGGTGTCGGTCAACTGTTCAACGGGGAAGATGCCGCGGGCCGTCATCCGACCGAACTGACCGGCGTCCGAAAAATCGAGTGGCGCCGTCAACAGGACGAGATTACGGGTGACCTCGGGATGAAGCGCTGCGAAACAGGTCGCCAGTGTGCCGCCGATGCAGTAGCCCAGGACCGTCATCTGGTCCGTACCGCTGGCTCGCTGGATCGCCTTCGCGGCGCGCGGCAGGTAGCGGGTCACGAGGGTCGTGATGTCCAGGGCCTGGTCCTCGTCGCCTGGCGTGCCCCAGTCGATGAGGAAGACGTCGAAACCCTGGCTCAGCAGGAACTCGACGAAGCTCGCCCCCGGGCGCAGGTCCAGGATGTAGGCGCGGTTGATCAGGGGGAGGACGAGGAAGATGGGCGTCTGGTGGGTGGCCGGCTCAGACCGGACGTAGCGGTAAAGGCGTGCCTTGTTCTTACGCCAGATCAGCTCCTTCGGGGTGAGACCGACTGGGGCGTCGGCCGCGCCGAGCACGGCTCGCGCCATGTCGAGCGCTCGATCGTTTGACGACCATAGAGTCGCGGCGTCGGGCAAGGTCGGCGGCGGGGTCGACGCCATCAGGCGCTCGTTGCGGGCTTGGCGCTCGTTGCGGGCTTGGCGTTCTTTGCGGGCTTAGCACTCTTTGCGGGCGTTGCCCGCCCGACTGCGCCTGCGGGTCCCCTGGACCCTGCCGGCCCTGCGCGCCCGGCGGGGCCAGCGGGTCCTCGGGTCCCCGACCGCCCGACCTTCCCCACTGAGCCCTTGGCCCCAGCGCGCCCCGTGGGTCCTGCGGGTCCTGCGGGTCCTGCGGGCACGGCACGAACGGCCTTGTCGATCGCATCGAGCCGGTCGACGACCTGATCGATCTTCTCCTCGAGCCCCACGACGAGCTCACCGAGCCGGGCGATGTCTTCGCGGGTCGGCACGTTCATGGTCTCGAGGTAGGTCCGCATATTTTCGCGCACGGATTTCTGGGCGGCGAGCATCGTCTCGAGCAGCTTCCCGCTCGTTTCGCCGAACTCGTCGCTGCCCATCACCTGCTCGAGCGCCGAGGTCCAGGCGCGCTCATTCGCGTCGTAGAGCTCGCGCCAGGTCTCGAACGGATCCGTCTCTCGGCCCGCGCTCTCTTTCTTCGTCATCGTTGCGTCTCCTTGTTGTCCGTCGACTCATCTGGCTGGCGTTGGTTCGCGCCCGACCCCGCTCCGTACAGACCGAAGAACCGGTCGATCGTATCGCGATATGCGCCGAGCATCGCCGCCGACGAGTCGAGCCAGACGCGGCCGGTATCGGTGATCGTGTAGACCCGCCGCGCGGGCCCGGTTGGCCCGGGCTCCCAGGTCGATTCCAGGAACCCTTCCTTTTCCATCTGGCGGAGGGTGCGGTACAGGGTGCTCATGGTGATCCCGAACAGGCCGAGCGCCCGCAGGTAGTCCTCGATCACGTATCCGTGCGACCTTTGCAGCGACACCGCCAGCAGGACGAACGGCGCCAGGACGTCACGCGGCGGCCAACCGGAAAGCGGCTCGCGCTCGTCAAGCGGCTCGCGCGGCGCATCTTCACCGGGCGTCGGGTCTTCGGCGGTGGAGGGGCGGTCAGGCATCGTTCGTGGACACTCTCGACTTCGTTCGGTCGTGGCGACTTGACACATCCTCCGACTAAGTGCAGACTGCACCTAGAGTTGAAACGCAAGTAGCGCCAACTGGATAATAGGCGAAGGAGACACCCGTGTCCACCACCATGAATGAAATGCCCGAGTCGGCCACCGCAGCTGTCGCCGAAGCCAGCCGCATCGCCGCACAGGCTGCCCGCACCAACACCGAAACCGCCAAGGCCTCGATCGAGGCTGCACGCTCCTACATCGACGAGGCGAACGTCCTCGGCCGGGACCTCCTCGGTACCTGGTCCACGCAGAGCGAAGCGGTCCTCAAGACAGCCTTCGGTGCACAGAATGCCGCGATCGATGCCGGCCTTGGGCTCTTCGACCTGAGCGTCAAGAGCAACAAGCAGGCCGTCGCGCAGTTCTCCGAGCTCGTCAAGCGAACCCAGCAGGCGACCCTCGAGACCTGGCAGTCCACCGTCAAGGCCACCGCGAAGGCGACCGACGGCGCGAAGCGCTGACCGTCCACTCGATGACCACCGAGGTGGCCGGCGATCCGTCGCCGGTCACCTCTTTCTCTTTCCACCGAGTCGAGGAGGTTTCTGCGATGGGTGAACTGACAGGCAGAGCGTGCCTCGTGACCGGCGGATCCCGTGGCATCGGGCGATCGATCGCGCTCGAGCTCGGACGACAGGGCGCATCGGTCGCCGTCGGCTATGCCAGCAATCAGGAGGCCGCCGAGACGGTCGCCGCCGAGATCGCGACCCACGGAGGCGAGTCGTTCGCATTCCGATGTGACGTCCAGGACCCCGCGGCCATCGAGCCGGCCGTCGCCGCTGTCGTCGAGCGCTTCGGAAAGATCGACGTCCTGGTCAATAACGCCGGGATCACCCGCGACCGCTCGCTGGCCAAGATGTCGCACGAGGAGTGGGACGCGGTCCTCCAGACGAACTTGAGTAGCGTGTTCCACCTGACCTCCCGGGTGTTGCCGCACATGGTCCAGGCCGGGTACGGCCGGATCGTCAACATCAGCTCCGTCATCGGCCTCCACGGCAACTTCGGCCAGGCGAATTACGCGGCCGCGAAGGCGGGGATCGTCGGTTTCACGAAGTCCGCAGCGCTCGAGCTGGCTCGCAAGGGCGTCACCGTGAACGCCATCGCCCCCGGCTTCATCGAGACGGAGATGATCGCGGCCATGCCGGACGAGGTCCGCGCCAAGATCCTCGACAAGATCCCCATGGGCCGCTTCGGGCGACCCGAAGAGATCGCCCAGGCCGTCGCGTTCCTCGTCTCGAGTGGCGACTACATCACTGGCCAGGTGATCTCGATCGACGGCGGGCTGTACACGTAGATCGCAGCCGCGCCCGCCCCCCGCCTGATCCGCAAACCCTGAACAGCCCAAGAGGAGCACCAGATGACTGACCCGACCCACATCGACCCCAATGGTGGTGTCTATCTCGTGAGCGCCGCCCGGACGCCCATCGGCAAATTCGGCGGTGCGCTGTCCGGCGTGCCGGCGGTCGAGCTCGGTGGTGTCGCCATCCGGGCCGCGGTCGAGCGCAGCGGCCTGCCCGCCGAGACCCCGATCGACGAGGTCCTCATGGGACAGGTGATCCAGGCGGGCGCCGGCCAGGCACCCGCCCGCCAGGCGGCCCTCCTCGGTGGGCTGCCGGTGTCGACGAGCGCTACCACGATCAACAAGGTCTGCGGCTCGGGTCTGAAGGCCATCATGCTCGGTGCGGCTCAGATCCGGGCGGGCGATGCGGACGTGGTCGTCGCCGGCGGCATGGAGAGCATGAACGGCGCGCCATACCTGCTGCCCGGGGCCCGCTTCGGCTATCGCCTTGGCAACGGGACGCTCGTCGACGCGACGGTCCATGACGCGCTCTGGTGCGCCGTCGAGGAATGCCACGTTGGCACCCACGCCGAGCGTACTGCCATCAGCAACAAGGTCAGTCGCGAGGACCAGGACGCGTTCGCGCTCGGCAGTCACCAGAAGGCGATCGCGGCCATCGACGGCGGCCGTTTCGATGCCGAACTCGCGCCAGTCACCGTCCGCGACGCCAAGGGACGCGAGACGATCGTGACCGTCGACGAAGGCCCGCGCCGCGACTCGACGATCGAGTCGCTGGCCCGGCTCAAGCCTGCCTTCGACCTGCCCGAAGGGGACGATCGTGGCGACGCCACCAGCGGTACCGCCACGGCCGGCAATGTGCCTGGCATCACGGACGGCGCCGCCGCGACCGTCGTCGTCAGCGAGCGCACTGTCGAGCGCTACGGCCTCAAGCCGCTGGCCCGGATCGTGGGCTACGCCCAGGCGGACGTCGAGCCGAAGTGGCTCTTCCTTGCCCCGGTCATGGGCGTGCGCCGGCTGCTCGATCGGATCGAGATGCCGATCGAGGCCTTCGATCTCATCGAGATCAACGAGGCGTTCGCCGCCCAGGTCCTGGCCGACGGCCGGGAGCTCGGCTTCGACTGGGACAAGGTCAATGTCAACGGCGGAGCGATCGCCCTTGGTCATCCGGTCGGCGCGTCCGGAGCCAGGGTCGTCGCGACGTTGCTTCACGAGCTCGCCCGACGTGAGGGCCGCTACGGCCTCGCCACGCTGTGCCTCGGCGGCGGTGGTTCCGTGGCCATGGCCTTCGAGCGGATCTGAACCAGCGTCCTTGGTTCGTGGCCGTCGAGCACCATCGAACGGTCCACATCGAATCGCAAAGCCCGCCTCGAAGGCGGGCTTTGTGCTGTCACCTATGGGCGGATCGCCACCTTCAGCACGCCCTCGCGACGGTTGCAGGCCGGGCTTGCCGACCCGCCCGGCCCAGCACGCCCATTAGGTCTTGTGCGTTGCTTCGGCAGCCAGGGCATCGGCGTGGGTTTGATGGACCGTGCCCGGAGCGTGCTCGGGGGGCGCGTAGATCGTGTAGAGCTGGAGATCATCCGGCCCTACGTTGACGAAGTTGTGTCGGGTGCCAGCAGGCACGTGGACGAGCCGTCCTGCCGTCACACCACTACGATCGCCGTTCAGGATCGCCTCGCCTTCGCCGGCCGTGAAGATGAGGACCTGGTCGACGTCGTCGTGCGTCTCCTCGCCGATCTCGCCACCCGCAGGGATACTCATCACGACGATCTGGCTGTGCGGTCCCGTCGAAAGGACCTCGCGAAAATGCCTGTTCTGCGTGGCTCGCTCGATGATGTCCTCGTTGAAGGCCATGTCACTCTCCCTTGCCCCTGAGATCCTTGATCGGGGCGCCCGCGACGATCTCGGCGATCACCCTTTCCGGGCGGAATCAGGTGAACGTCAGACGTTCAAAGTGGTCCCCGTGAGACGACGTTATCCGGCGCAACAACGGTTGGGAAGGGAGGCGTTCCCGGTGTCCCCACTGATCCAGTCCGGCCGGTAGTCGGCACCACGCTCTCCAGTCCGGCCGCCACCCAAAGGCTGACAGATCTCGATGCGTCCAACCTGGACGCTGGGCTCAGTGCTCGGCAGGGCGATTTGGCCCCAAGCCATGAGCCGAGCGGCCCTTGGCGCCGACAGCGTGGGGTGGGAGCGTTTGCTGTGGGGGTTAGGAGGCACACAACATGCGCAAGATCGTGACTTTGTTCGCCCTTCCAGCCGTGACCGGTGCGGCGGTTGTCGCCGCGGCCAGCATATGGCGCCGCAACCCACGAATCGGGACGGCGTTCGTTAACTCGGTCGTGAATCCAGCGCTCCTCGGACGCGGGCTCGCGGGCCATGGGCGCTCCGAGATCGGGATGCTCGAGCACGTCGGACGCAAGTCGGGAGTGCGGCGGCTGACCCCAGTCCATCCGGAGCCGACACCGGCCGGTTTTCGGATCATCGTTCCGCTCGGCATGCGGTCCGAGTGGGCGCGCAACGTGATTGCGGCTGGTCACTGCCGGCTTCTGCTGCACGACCAGGCGTTTGACCTCGACGAGCCATCGATGGTCGATGCAGGGGAGGGGCAGGATCTGCCCTGGCCGGTGCGGCGCGTTCTGGCGGCGCTCGGGTTCCAGTACCTCAACCTGCGAACCTTCGCGTCGCACCCAGGCAGCCTCGAGATGCCAGAAGGGGATGCGTTGGAGGCAGCGGCATCGAATGCAACGGCGGAATCCGCCGTGGAGAGAGACGAGACGATGCCTCTTCACTGATCGACTTCGCGGGGCGGAGGTCACCCCCGACCCGCGTCGAAACTGGGCCGAGCGCGTCCTCCTTGGCGACGACGAGGTGCCGGGAGCGTTGGTCGATGAACACGACCGAGTCCGATCTGGCGGGCGACGCGGTCGCGAGTGGATGCCTACACTTCATCGTCGAGCGCCGTACCGTGCAACGGGTATCGCCGTGGTCGTGCCCGTGTCCGAAACGCATGTGAGAGACGGCCGTGGCGCAGCAAACAGAGGGATCGACCATTCGCTTCGACGCCACGCTGTCCACGATCAACACATCGACGGTGTTGCGGTTGCCTGACACCGCGAGCAAGGACCTGCCCTCGCGCGGGCAGGTGGCCGTCCACGGAACGATCAATGGCACCGACTTCCAGACGGTGCTCGAACCAGACGGGAACTCTGGCCACTGGATGAGGGTCGACGACACGCAGCAACACCGTGCCGGCATCAGCGCGGGTGACAGTGCGACGCTCGACATCGAGGTGACCAAGGATTGGCCAGAGCCGAGCGTGCCCCAGGATCTTGCGACAGCTCTCGCAGCTGCCCCGAAGCAGATCCAGGCCCTGTGGAACGAGATCACCCCAATGGCTCGTTGGGAATGGGTACGCTGGGTCAACTCCACGAAGAACCCTGATACGCGCGGACGACGGGTCGACGTGAGCGTCTCGAAGATGAAGAGCGGGAAGAGACGCCCCTGCTGTTTCAACCTCTCCGCATGCACCGATCCCGACCTGTCGAAGAACGGCAGGCTCCTCGAGCCAGTGGACGACCGCCCTGATCGATGATCGCAACCCAAGACAAGCAGACCACGCCGGGCGCCGAGAGTTCGAGTCCTGTCACTGCGCGGGCCAGATCATGGGTCGTCGGTGCTGGCCACCTCAGCGCACCCTTCGGAAGAACGTTCGGACATCGCCGACGAGGAGGTCGGGAGCCTCCATCGCCGCGAAGTGCCCGCCGTGATCGAAGTCGGACCAGTGGACGATGTTGTTGCCCTGCTCGCCATACCGACGGATCGCCATGTCCTCGGCGAAGGCAGCGACACCGACTGGGATCGCCGAGGGCTGCCGTCCCCAATCCGGCTGGGCATGCATGTTCTCGTAGTAGAGGCGGGCGGCCGAAGCAGACGTATCGGTCAGCCAATAGAGCATCACGTTGGTCAGGATCTGGTCGCGGGTCACGGCGTTCTCGAGCGGGCCGTGAGTCCAATCGTGGAACTTGTCGACGATCCAGGCCAGCTGCCCGACCGGCGAATCGGCCAGACCGAAGGCGATCGTCTGGGGTCGGGTGGCCTGCATCTGGAAGTAGGCATTGCCCTCGCCAAGGAACGTCTCCTTCCGCTCCAGGCGACCCTTCTCGACGTCCGTGAACGACTCCAGGTCGGCTGGATCGACGTCGCCCCACGGGATGAAGCCGACGCTGGCCGCGTTGACATGGATACCCACGACGTGGTCGGGATCGACGTGCCCGAGCTCGGGTGACACGAACGCTCCGAAGTC
>CAZFXH010000109.1:0-3533 GCA_964522905.1 uncultured Anaerolineaceae bacterium | reverse complement strand
GGCGTCCCGCTCTACAGCAACGCCGCGGGGACGATCCCGATCGTCGAGGCGCTCCTCGGAAAGGGCCTGCCCGTGGGCTCGGCTCTGGCCTTCATTATGGCTATCACGGCCCTGTCGATCCCCGAACTCGTAATCCTGCGGCGGGTCATGAAGCCCCGCCTCATCGCCGTCTTTGTCGCCGTCGTCGCGACCGGGATCCTCCTGGTCGGCTACGGCTTCAACCTGGTCATCGCCTGAAGGAGTGCGTCATGCACGTCATCGAAGTCCTTGGCCCCGGTTGCCAGAAGTGCCAGTACACCGAGAAGGTCGTCCGCGAGGTCGTCGAGTCGGCAGGCATCGCCGCTGAAGTCATCCATGTCACCGACTACGCCCAGATCGCGGAGCGGGGCGTGATGTCCACGCCCGGCCTGGTCATCGACGGCACCGTCGTCCTCGCGGGCCGGGTCCCGACCCGCGAGCAGGTCGCCGGCTGGCTGGGAGTCGCGTAGTACCGCCCAGTCCCCGAATAGCCGACCTGGACGGGACGTCACCGTCCGGCGGGATCCTCACCTCGATAGTCTGACGCCGGCTCATCGACCGTCACCATCCGGCGCGGCGCGACGGGCTCAGGGCCGCGCCGGCGAAGGCGCTGGACCAATCGGAAGATCTCGATCGCGGTCAGGATCGGCAGGACGCGGCGCGGCAGCAATCGCAGCAGCAGGAAGCGCAGGCCCTGGGTCAGCATCGATCCAGTATCGCCACGCGGTCGGCGCGTGTCGCCTACGCGTGGACGGGAACCGTTGCAGCCCGCTTGCGATGTTCATTCGCGTCTGCGGCCCGGGGGAGCGTGACCGCACTGTTATCCTCGGGGACAGGCACGCGCGTCGACCCACACATGAGGCAGGAAACCCGATGAATCGCTTGTATCGCTCCCGCCATGACCGGATGCTTGCCGGGGTCGCTGGCGGCCTGGCCGAGATGTGGGGCGCGGACCCGTCCCTGGTACGCGTGATCTGGGCGTTGCTGGTCGTCTTCACCGGCGGCATCGCGCTCCTCGTTTACATCGTGATGGCGCTCGTCGTGCCGGACGAGCCGCTCGACTTCGACGTTCCACCCGCCACAGCGGGCGAGGCGCCGACCCCCGAGGCATGGGCCGCCGCGCGCGCCGCGCACGAAGCCCGGGTCGCCGCACGGCGCGCCTCCGGAGGCGAGCGCGGTGGTTTCTCCGCGTCCGTCATCCTCGGTGGCTTCCTGATCATCCTCGGCGGCTTCTTCCTGGCCCGCGAGTTCCTGCCCCAGATCGACTTCGACTGGTTCTGGCCGCTCGTGCTCGTCGGCCTCGGCGTCCTGCTCGTCGTCACGTCGATGCGTCGCCCCAGCGAACCCGGCTGACGCCCCGGGTTGCGTCGAGCGCGGGAGGGACCACGCTCGTTCGGACCCGGTTCGCAACGCACGAGGCCGTCGCAACCCGATTCGCCCCCCAACCGACACCTTGTCGGCCCTGCCAGAGGGCCCGTCCACGACCGGCTCGCACCCTAGCCTGCGCTGCACGATCCCCTGATGGGTCCGTTGCAGCGCTGGAAGGAATGTGCGATCGATGGATACCGGAGATACCGCCTGGCTGTTGATGTCGACGGCCCTGGTCATGATCATGCTGCCGGGGCTGGCCCTGTTCTACGGCGGGCTCGTCCGTCGGAAGAACGTCCTCTCGACGATCATGCACAGCTTCTTCGGCCTGGCGCTCGTCAGCGTCGTCTGGGTCGTGGTCGGCTTCAGCCTCGCGTTCGGGCCTGATGTCACGCTGCCGATCATCGGCGCGGGCTGGGTCGGTGGTCTCGACTTCGCATTCTTCAACGGCGTCGGTCTCGAGCCGTCGGCAACCTACGCGACCACCGTGCCGTTCGTCCTCTTCGCCGCGTTCCAGCTGATGTTCGCGGCCATCACGCCGGCCCTCATCACGGGCGCCTTTGCGGAGCGCAAGCGCTTCGGGGCGTTCGTCCTGTTCACGATCCTCTGGTCCATCCTCGTCTACTCGCCGCTCGCGCACATGGTCTGGTCGGTCGACGGCTGGCTGTTCAAGCTTGGTGCCCTCGACTTCGCCGGCGGGACCGTCGTTCACATCAGCTCGGGCGTCTCGGCCCTCGTCGTCGCCCTGCTGATCGGCCGGCGTGCCGTCAACGGTGAGCCGATGGAGCCGCACGACGTGCCGATGACCGTGCTCGGTGCCGGCCTCCTGTGGTTCGGGTGGTTCGGGTTCAACGCCGGGTCCGCCGTCGCCGCCAACGGCCTCGCCGCGAACGCATTTATCGTGACCAACACGGCCGCCTCCGCGGCGACGATCACCTGGGTCCTCGCCAGCTACCTGCACAAGCGCAAGGTCAGCGTCGTCGGTGCCGCCTGCGGTGCCGTGGCCGGCCTCGTCGCCATCACCCCGGCTGCCGGGTTCGTGGGTGTCGGCGGCGCGCTCATCCTTGGACTCATCGTGGGCGGGCTCTGTTACAGCGCCACGCTGCTGCGCTCGTACCTCAAGGTCGACGACGCGCTCGACGTCTTCGCGGTCCACGGCGTCGGCGGCATGTTCGGAGCGATCGGCACCGGCGTGTTCGCCTCGGCGGGGATCCAGGCCGCGTACACCGGCCTGCTCGAGGGCAACGCGACCCAGCTCCTCAACCAGGTCATCGCCGTGGGCGTCACGGTCCTCTACGCCGTCGTCGCGACCTTTGTGATCATCAAGGTCGTGGACTTCGCACTCGGCATCCGGGTCAAGCCTGAGGTGGAAGAGATGGGTCTCGACCTGTCGGTCCATGGCGAGGCCGCCTACCAATCCTGACGCCGGAGCTCGAAGGCCGATCGGGACCATCTCCTCCCCTGGTCCCGATCGGCCGTAGCTCCGTCTCCGTCACCCACCCCTCCCGGAGGCAGCCGATGCCACCGCACCGAAGACGTTCCGCGACTCCGCTCTACGACCCGCGCTTCGAGCACGACGCGTGCGGTGTGGGCTTCGTCGCGGACGCCGGCGGTCGGTCGCGCGCCCGGGTGCTGCCGCTGGCGCTCGCGGGGCTCGCGGCCCTCGCTCACCGTGGCGCCTTCGGGGCGGACGGTGAATCGAGCGACGGGGCGGGCATCTCCCTCCCGCTCGACGATTCGCTCCTTGCCTACCTGACACCCGCCCGGGCAGCGGATCGCCCGGCCGTCGTGATGTTGTTCCTGCCGCGCGGCCGAACCGCTGCCCGGGCGGCCAGGGCCCTCGTAGCGCGCGTCTTCGCAGAGGCGGACCTCCCGATCCTGGCCTGGCGGACCGTGCCGATGGATCCGGGGGCTTTGGGCGCCGCCGCCGCACAGTCCCGCCCGGCCGTGGCACAGGCATTCGTCGCCCGGCCGTCACGTGGGGCGCGTGACGCCCGCCCCCTGAGCGACGACGCGTTCGAGCGACGCCTGGTCGTGGCCCGCCGGCGGCTGGAGACGGCCGCCCGGGACGCCGGCGGGCCCGTGGCCGGGCTGTCCGTGCCCTCGGCGTCATGCCGCACGATCGTCTACAAGGGGCTGGTCGCCGG
>CAZFXH010000108.1:0-2741 GCA_964522905.1 uncultured Anaerolineaceae bacterium | reverse complement strand
ATCGGCGGCGAGATCGTCGAGGCTCAGCTCGCCCGCTTCGACCAAGAGCATCACCTGGGCCGCCACCAGCGTCTTGGTGATGCTGGCGATGGACATCTGATCGTTCGGGACCATCGCCCGATCTCCGGCAGCGAGGCCCGTCGCGCCGTTCCAGGTTCCCAGCGGTGAGATCACCGCCGCCGTGAGCCCGTGGCCGTCCGCCGACGTGTCCAGCACTGCTTGCAGCTCGGCCGCCAGCTCATCCGAGACGGGCTCGACACCGAGGCCGGCGAACACCGCGGTCGGGAAGCCCTCGGCCGCGGCACTCGGGGAGGCCGACGCGACGGGTGCCACCGATGGCTCGACCGAGGCCGTGGCCTCCGTGTCGCCCCGGGTCGTCGTTGAGCATCCCGCCAGCGCGACCAGTAGGGCCGAAGCCAATATGCGTCCGTGGTGCTCCCTCATCCCTCCAGCCCTCTCGGTCGATCCATGGCCATCACGGCGCGTGGAACTCGAAGGAGTCCAGGAAGGGTGCTGCCGCGTCCAGCGCCTGCTCGAACACGGCCGCGTCCGCAGCGGTGATCAGTATCGCCAGGGTCCGCGCTGAGCCTCCGGGGAGGTCCAAGACGTACACGCGACCCAGGTCGCCGAGCCCGACGTTACCCCACGGCTGGTCCGGGACGGTCACGACGTCGACGCTGTTGTCCAGAGGATGCGCACAGGGCCCGAGGGATGCTCCCGGCGCGGCGACTACGTCCATCCGCAGCGCGTCGATCCCTCCGACGCGTTGGACGACGGGCGCCGTCGCCTCGAGGTCGGGGTTGGACCGGATGGCTTGGACCAGCTCTTCGGCAGAGGGCGGGACGCGCCGGTCGCAGGGCGCTTCCGGCGGCAGCGGGTTCACGAGGATCGTCATCTCCGCACCCTCATCCGCACCCTCAACGCCGGGTCCGATCAGGAAGAACGTGCGCGGGTCGATGTACGCCTCCGGGTGGTCGTTCCAGGGCTCGGCGGCGCGGAAGGTGATCTCCCCGTGGAGGATGGAATAGGTCCCCGGCCCGTCAACTCCGGCTTCCGTCGATGCGCCCGTCAGGCTCTCCGCCGGTGCTCCTCGGTTCCACACCACCCCAAGGTTGTCGTAGAGCCTGTCGGTGGTGGGGTCGAGGACCAGCGTGTAGCCGCCGAAGAGGTCGACGCGGTCGCTTGTCTCGACGCTTCCCTCGACGCATGTCAGGTCGGGAGAGGGCACGATCAGGGTTGTTGGGTCCTCGAGCCGTCCGGTGCCGGTCATCGTTAGCGCCGTTGCGTCGGGTATGCACGCGGCGTCGTCGTGGATCGTGATGTGCAGCGCGCCGTCCTCCCCCGCGCGGATCGTCATCGCCTGAGAGGGGGTGGGGTCGAGGCCGCCGGAATCGTTGTAGTCGGTGGCGGCCCATCCGCCCACGAACCGGCTCGATGTTGGATCGAGGACGTCTTCACCCTCGCCCCCGCCTGCTCCCGGATGCCACGGTCCCACGCCGCCGAAGTCGAACACCTGGACGTTCGAGCCGTCCGCGTCGGCGATCGCGAGGGAGCAGTTGTCTTCCGACGCGCACGCGGTGTACGCGATCTGGGACCCGTCGGGCGACCAGTGGGCGTCGCCCGCGCCGGTGATCACCATCGTGAAGTCCGAGCCGTCAGGGGCGAAGGTGTAGATTCCGTCGACGCTTCCATGCATCGCGATGCGGTCGCCCGCCGGCGACCACTTGATCCGGAGGATGCCCCCGGCCAAGGCCGGCTCGTCGGCCAGGATCTGATGCGCGTCGGTGCCGTCCGCGTTCACTACCCACACGGGCGCCTCACCCATCACGCCGAATCTGCTCTCCGGCAGCGAGGAGAGGTACGCGATCTGCGTCCCGTTGGGCGAGAACGTCGGTGATGCCCCTTCCTGGGCGATCCGGACCGGCTCGCCACCTTCGGCGGCGACGACGTACAACCCTGCTCCGTCGGTCGTCGTGAAGGCGACCCGCGACCCGTCGGGCGAGATCGCGGCGTCGCCGACCGGCAGGGCTGTTACCTGGGTCTCAGTCCCATCCGCGTGGAGGATGTAGA
Organism: uncultured Anaerolineaceae bacterium; assembly: GCA_964522905.1. Classification (GTDB taxonomy): domain Bacteria; phylum Chloroflexota; class Limnocylindria; order Limnocylindrales; family CSP1-4; genus SPCO01. The sequence continues at coordinate 671 of CAZFXH010000108.1, read as the reverse complement.
GATGGCTGTCGAACGGGGGTTGCGTCCCGACGGGAACTGGATCCTCACGCAGGAGCAGGAGCTTGGTTCCGTCGCTCGACCAGCCGAGCGGCACCGTGAACGATGCGAATCGGTCGGCGTCGGCGGTTCCCCCGAGGTCGAGGCGCACTAGCGTCGAGACGGGCGACGGCGCGTTCGGGTCGACGGCCCAGAGGCTGGAGTCCGTGTAGTACACGATCCGGCCCGCGACCGGCGCGAAGATCCCGAGGTCCACACGGGGCTCCTCGGGAGGAGTGGCGGGGACGCGAGCGCTCCGATACAGGCTCGCGCCCACGAGCGAGCCGATCAGCACGAGCCCGAGTCCCACGACGGCCGCCGTAATCCGCCTCGTCCGGTGTCGGCGCACGCGGAGGCCGTCGAGGTCCTCGAACGCGAACGCCGGCTCTCCCGCTCGCTCCATCTCGCGCTCGACGAGGGTCTTCAGATCAGCCATCGTTGGTCTCCCTGTGGTCCTTCAGGGCCGAGCGCGCCTGGAACGTGAGCGCGCGCACGGTGGAGCCCTTGATCCCGAGGATGCTGCCGGCCTCATCGGCCGAGTAGTCGAGCGCTTCGGTCAGCACGATCGCGGCGCGCTGCCGCGGCGTCAGCGAGGCGAGCACGTCGGCCGCGACCGACCGCGTCTCGACCGCCTC
>CAZFXH010000107.1:0-3435 GCA_964522905.1 uncultured Anaerolineaceae bacterium | reverse complement strand
TCTTCGTCGGGCTCCGCGTGGTCCCAGCCACAGACGTGGAGCACACCATGCGTGACGAGCAGACGCAGCTCGTCGGCGGCGGACCAGCGGACATCGCCGGTGTGCCCGCCGTGGCCGGACTCCGCCTGCTCGACCGCCCGCTCCACCGAGACGACGATGTCGCCGAGGTGCAGACGGCGGCCCGGCGGTAGGGCGAATGGGAGCGCCAGGGTCGCCGAAGTCCGTCGCCCGGGGTTCGGCGGGTAGACGTCCGGGGCCAGGAGCGGGAACGAGAGCACGTCCGTCGGGCCATCCTTGCCCAGGTGCTTGGCGTTCAGTCCGGCGAGCTCCGCGTCGTCGGCCAGGATCAGCCCGATCGACGCCGGCGCCGGCGCGCCGGCCGCTTCGAGCGCCGCCACCACGGTCCGCGCGAGCACCGAAGTAGCCAGGGACGATCGGACACCGTCGCGAACGTCGAGGTCGATCCGCCACGGCGGTCGATAGATGGGGCGGGTCACGACGCGGGCGCGTCTCCCCCGCCGTCGACGCCCGGGCCGCGCGTCATGTCTGCGGGGTCGGCACCACCGCCACCACCGCCCCCGCCCGCCGCAGCGACCCGCCGTGACTCCAGCTCAACGACCGTGTTCTGCGGGTACGCGATCCGCGTGTGGTACATGCCCAGGAGCTGCTGTACGAATGCGTTTCGGATGCGCTCGAGGTCGCGCAGGGTCAGGTCGCACTCGTCGAACTGGCCGTCGCTGGTGCGCTCGTCGATGATGCGCGCGACCATCGCCCGGATCGCCGGCTCGTCGCGGGCCGCGAGCGATCGCACGGACGCCTCCACGCCGTCGGCCAGCATGATCAGCGCGGATTCGCGGGTCTGCGGCTTGGGCCCCGCGTGTCGGAACCGGCGCTCGTCGACGGCCTCGGCGGCCTTCTCCCCCTGGGCGGTCAGGAGACCGCCAAATGGCTCGGCTGCCCGCTCCCTGGCCCGGGCGAAGAAGTAACTCATGATCGCCGTCCCGTGGTGCTGCGGGATGAAGGCGATCAGGGCCTTCGGGAGCCTCGCGGCGTAGGCGGTGTCGATGCCGTCCGCGACGTGCTGCTTGAGGACCTGGGCGCTGACCTCGGGTTCGAGCTGGTCGTGGATGTTCTCGCCACCCGCCTGGTTCTCGATGAAGGCGAGCGGGTTCGAAAGCTTGCCGACGTCGTGGTAGTAGGCCGCCACGCGCGTCACCAGGGGGTCGGCGCCGATCGCCTCGGCCGCGCGCTCGGCGAGGTTGCCGACCATCAACGAGTGGTGGTACGTGCCGGGCGTCTCGACCAGGAGCCGGCGCAGGAGCGGCTGCGACGGGTTCGCGAGCTCGAGCAGCTGGAAGACCGTCAGGATCCCGAAGACCGAGCCCAGCACGGCGAACGTCCCGACGGCCGCGACCGAGGACCCGATGGCGGCCCCCGCCGACGCGAACCACATCTCCACGACACCCTGGACGTCCCGCGCTCCGAGCAACGAGAAGATCGACACGACGACGATGTTCACGACGAAGATCGCGATCGCGGCCTGGACGAACACCTGCAGCCGATCGCCCTTTCGGACAGCGATGATGCCGGCCATGCCACCCAGGAAGGTATAGGCCGCGAACTCGAGGGAGTTGTCGTTCAGGGCGCCGCCGATGATCGCGATCACGGCCACGACGATCGTGGCAACCGACGCATCGAGCAGGATCGCCAGCAGCATCCCGATGGCCGCCGTGGGCAGGACGTAGCCGAGGATCGCGCGCCCGGCCGTGACCTTGAGCGCGAGCGTGGTTCCCGCGAGCAGCAGCCCGATCAGGACGATGACGTTGTTGCGGTGCCAGAGCGTCGGGCGGAACCGCCAGATCCAGGCCAGCAGCATCGCGACGACCAGGACGGACAGCAAGAGCCAGCCGGCGAAGCTCGCGACGTCCGGCGCGTTCTCGCCGATGGCGAGCTCCTCGATGGTCTCGATATCGGCGGCATCCAGACGCTTGCCCGTGGGGACGATGATCTCGCCCTGGGCCACGTCGACGCGCACGGTGTCGACGGCCGCCGCGGCCGCGTCCCCGGCACTCTCCGTGAGCGCCTGGTCGAACGAGGAGTTCGGCACGATGAGTGGGGAGATCAGCTCCGCGGCCAGCATCCGCTCGGCCTCGTCGAGCTCGCCGGCCATCCTGCCGGCGAGCTGTGTCCGGGTCTGGGGAACGTCCGTCTCGCGCAGTTCCAGCAGCAACGTCCGCTGCAGGACCTGGCCGGCCTGCGTCCGGACCTCGGCCCAGCGTGCCGCGTCCAGCTCGATGAGCGCTGCGCGAGCGGCCTCCGACAGGTCCGGGATCGCCACCTCGAGCAGCGTGGCGCGCTCCTCGGGCGACAGGTCCGCGCCGAACGCGGTATCGACCCGGTCGATCCGGGTTTCGAACGCCGTGGCCTGCTCGGCTGCGATCGCGATGGCCGCGTCGGTGGTGTAGGTGTACTGGGGCGGAACCGCTTCGCGGGCGTCGATGCGCGCCTGCTCGGTCCGGACCTCGCTGTCGAAGGTCGTCGCGCGCGGGGCGACGATGTTGGTCCGAGCGATCTCCCCCGCTGTGTACTGGAGCGACGCCTCCGGCAGGATGTCGGCCCCGAGGATCGCGGTCATGACCAGCATGAGGATGCCCGCGGCCACGCCCAGACGCGTGGCGTCGCTGCGCGTGAAGCGCGCGATGACCGGGGCGCGGTGGATCAGCATCGGACGGCCCTGGGGCGGCTCAATGGGGGCTCCCGTCGTGCGCGGCGAGGTCCGCCTGTGCCAGTCGGCTCGCGACGAGGCCACTGACGACCTTGCCGTCCGCGCGGCCCCGGATGCGCGGGGAGAGCCAGCCCATGACCTTGCCCATGTCGCGCGGGCTCGTCGCGCCGGTCGTGGCCATGGCCTCGTCGAGCAACGCCCCGATCTCCGCCTCGCTGAGCGCGGCCGGCAGGTATTCCTCGAGGATGGCGATCTCCGCCTGTTCCCTGGCGGCGATATCCTCGCGCCCGGCCTTGGTGTATGCATCGACCGATTCGCGGCGCGTCTTCACCTCGCGGGTGAGGACGGCCAGGAACTCGTCGTCGGTCAGCGGCTTCTGGTTGCGCTTCTCGGCGTTGTAGGCGGCGTTGGCCGCCATGCGCAGGACGTCGCGACGCAGCGCGTCACCGCTGCGCATCGCAGCGGTGATATCGGTCTGGACTCGATCACGAAGGGACACCGTTGATGGCTACCTCGGGCGGTCGTTCAGCAACGCCCGTGGGGCCGCAGTGGTTCCGTCGAGCGGGTGATCCCGCTCAGCCGGCCTGCGTTCGGGCGTTCTTCTTGCGCTTGGCTTCCTTGCGCTTCCGCTTCACGGAAGGCTTCTCGTAGTGCTCGCGGCGGCGAGCCTCGGCGAGGATGCCGCTCTGCTGGATCTTCTTGTTGAAGCG
>CAZFXH010000106.1:0-11706 GCA_964522905.1 uncultured Anaerolineaceae bacterium | reverse complement strand
GATTCTTGCGGCGCGCCAGATGGCCCGATTCTTGCGGCGCGTCACGCGGCCCGATCTGCGGCGTGCCCCAAGGCAGCCATGATGCCGCTGAGGTGCATCGCGCACCACTCCTTTGCCTGGCGCCGGATCCTGTGCATCAGGTCAAGATTGGCGCGGATGGGTCGAGCAGAGGGTTGGCCGGAAGGGCCACGCGACGGCCGGCCACGGGCCGGCCGGCAAGGGCCACGCCGCAGCCGCCAGGTGCCACCCAGGCCCGGCGTTACTGGTCGGCGTTCGCCTCGGCGGCATCGATGGCCGCGTCCAGGTCCGCGCCCGCCGCGCCGCGGGGTTCCTTACCCTTGGGCCAGTACAGCTCCTTCTTGACGGCCGCCTCCGGGAAGCCAAGCCCAAGCAGGGTCGCCTCGGCCGACTGGATCATGTCGGGGTTGCCGCACAGGTAGGCGACCGTGTCGCCAGGATCGAGCCCGAGCTCAGACACCAGCGGTTCCACGATCGATTCGACGCGCCCCGTTCGCCCGGTCCAGTCGGCGTTCAACGGATCGTTTGGCCGAGAGACCGTCGGGATGAAGGTCACCGGGTACTCGCCGGAGGCGGCCCACTCCTCGACGACGTCGCGGTAGCCCAGGTCGCGCACGTGCGAGACGCCGTTCATGAACACGGCTCGGCGCGGCCGCCCGGCGGCGAGCATGTCCCGCATCATCGACACGAACGGCGCGTTGCCCGTCCCGGACGAGATGAACAGGTGCGTCCGGTCGTCGTCTGGCTCGAGGAGGAATTTGCCCTTCGGGCCGATCATCCGCATCCGGTGACCGACCGGCAGGTCCCACAGGATCGGCGTGAACGTCCCACCCTGCACCAGCCGAATGTAGACTTCGTAGCCGGTGTCGCCGGCGACACCGGGCGCCGAGGCGACCGAGTACGGCCGCTGCACGATCTTGCCGTCCACGAACACGCCGATCGTCATGTACTGCCCGGGCTCGAAGGGCGTCGGCTCCCCGTCGAAGCGCACCCAGAAATAGGCCAGGCTCTCGTGCTGGTCGACGCGCCGCACGAGCGTCGCGTTGTAGCGCTCGTCGTCGGTGGCGATGACGCGGGGCGGAGCGGCACCCGGCGCGCCGACCGTGACGTCACCGGCGAACTCGGTCATGGCAGGGGAGTCTCCCGTCGTGTCGATGCGTCCGATGGTACCCGGCGCCGGCAGCTTCAAAGCAACGCAGGACGTTGCCACTCGGCGTCCAGCACGTACCGGTCGAGGAACGCGAGCACGGTCTCGTACCAGACCCGTGCGTTCTGTGGTTTCTCGATCCAGTGGTTCTCGTCGGGGAAGTACAGGAACTTGGCGTCGACCCCGTGGCGCTGGATGTCGGTCCACAAGCGCAGCGCCTCCGAGATCGGCACCCGCGCATCGAGCTCGCCGTGGATGACGAGCATCGGCGTCTTGATGTCGGCCAGGGCCGCGTGCGGCGAGTTTTCCTCGTAGCGTGAGGCGTCCTGGTACGGATCGCCGATCTCCTGCTCCCAGGCGATCCCGTCGTCGGTCGTGCCATGGAAGCCGCGCAGCTCCCACAAGGAAGCGTGGGTGACGATCGCCTTGAAACGGTCAGTGTGGCCGGCCACCCAGTTGGCCATGTATCCCCCGAAGGAGCCGCCCATCAGCGCTGTCCGTGACGCGTCGAGATCCGGGCGCTCCAGCGCGCCGTCCACCGCGGTAAGCACGTCCGTGTACGGTCGCGCACCCCACGTGCCCCACCCGCGATCAATGAACGCCTGTCCGTAGCCCGTCGACAGCGCCGGATCGGGCATGAGCACGGCGTACCCGCGTTCGACCAGCAGGTTCGCGTTCCAGCGCCAGGACCAGCCGGCCCAGGTCCCCAACGGCCCGCCGTGCACGAATACGACGAGCGACGCGGGCTTCTCGGCCGAGGCGTTCGGTGGGTGTAGCAGCCACGAGCCGATCTCGACGCCATCGTCGGCCGTCGCGCTCAGCCGCTCGACGACCGCCGTGCGCGGCAGCTCCCCGGCCGGCGTCGCCGGCGACCGAATCTCAACGGGAACCTGATCCGCGGCGCGCGCGCCGAGGCGCACCACGTGCGGCGGCCGGTCCGGGCTGGCCCGCAGCGCGAACACCGTCGTGCCGTCGGGTGAGACCGCGATGTCGCCGAACGCCGCGCCGCCGGCCAGGCGCGTGACGGCGTCGCTCGCCAGGTCCACACGAAAGATCGACACGCCACCGCCGTCGTCGGCCGTGAACAGGATCGCGTCGCCGTCCGGTGCCCAGATCGGCGAAACCGGCCATCGGTCGAGGTCACGCGCCACCACGCGCGCGTCCCCGCTGACCAGATCGAAGACGACGAGCTCGAACCGCTCCGGCACATCCGGCGCGGATTCATGCCCGCGCACCACCGCCAGCTGCCGCCCGTCCGGCGAAAAGGCGGGCGCCGCCGACCATCCGCTCTCGTCGGTCAGGTTGCGTCGCTCGCGCGTGCCCCGATCGATGACCACGATGTCGTCACCGGTTGCGCCAGCCCGGAACCGCCGCCAGGTCGTGGCCACGAAACGGCCATCCGGCGCGATATCGAAGTCGGGCTCGGGGAGCGCCGTACCGGTCGGACCGGTGACGTCCTCGACGGCTCCAAGCGGTGCGTCCTCGTCGGCTGGCGACTCCGCGATGAAATATCGGCCGCCCCGTGGCCCGAGGTAATGATCCCAGTAGCGGATCGGGTAGCTCTCGTACAGCAGCGCCGCAACGCCGGCGTCCTTACGCGCCTTCTGGCGCTCGCGGTCGGCGTCAAAGTCCGCCACGTCGGAATGGAGCGGCGCAAGCAGCAGGATCGTGCGGGAATCGCGAGCGATGGCCATCCCCGCGATCCCGCCCGCCGGCGCCAGCAGGAGCCGCGCCTCGCCACCTCCTGCCGGGAGGTGCCATAACGCCGCGAGTGGCTTGTCGTCCGGTTTGTCGTCAGCCTTCGCGTCCGGGTCCGGGCGGGCCGACGTGAACAGGAGCGACCCATCGGGCAGGAACGCGGCGTTGCTCTCGCCGACGGCGGACCGGGTCAGGCGGCGCGGTGCCGTCTCGCCGGACGGATCCACCTGCCAGAGCGCGGAGCGGAGGTCCTTGCCGTCGGGGCCCGGCGTGGATACCGCCACCACCAGGCGCGATCCGTCGGGCGACAACCGGAGTCCCGAAAGTCGCGGCAGGGCGACGAAATGGTCGAAATCGAAGGGGTCAGTCATGTGCAAAGTTTCGCAGACTCGCGCCGCGACAATCGCGCAACCGAGGCGGCCGGATCGCGAGGGTACCAACCCGCTCGACACGAAGGATGCCCATGAGCGGCGGCCCCCGCCGTCCCACCGTGCACCCGTCATCGGTCATTCGACCGATGACCTGCGACGATCAGGACCTACACTCCTCTCGATGCGTGCCACCATCGGTACCGTTCGAAGTCCGCTCCTCATCGGGCGGGACGACCTGCTGGAGCTCGTCGAGCGTCGTCTCGACGACGTGCAGGCCGGCCGCGGCCAGTTCCTGCTCGTCGCCGGCGAGGCGGGCGTCGGCAAGTCGCGGTTCATGGACGCGATCAGCCGCAAGGCGATCGAGCGCGGGATGACCGAAGCTTGGGGGTTGCTGGCGCCGCAGGACATGGACGTTCCGGCGCAATCCATCCTCGCCCTGGCGCGGTCGATGCAACGGATGCCGATGCTCGCCGACCTCGGCAATGACCTCCTCGCCCTGCGCGAGATGGCGCCCGACATCGCCCAGACCGGGCGGCGCCGCCTGGTGATGGACATCGTGGACCGGATCCTGGCCGGGCTACCCGAACACATGTCCCTGTGCTTCGAGGATCTCCAGTGGGCGGACGACTTGAGCCTGGAGATCATCGCTGAGCTCGCGCGCCGGTCGCGCGACCGATCGCTCCTGATGACGGCCGGCTATCGAACCGATGAAGCCGCGCTCAGCACGAGCCTGCGAGACTGGCGATCCCGCTTGCTGACGCAACGGATCGCCGAGGAGCTCCGGCTCGGGCCGTTGTCTGAGGTCGAGACCGCGCTGGTCACGACGCTCATCCTCGATACCGGCCTTCCGGCGCCACGCGAGGTGGCGTCAGCGGTATACGAACGGACCGACGGCATCCCGCTCCACATCGAGGAACTCCTGGGCGCCCTCAGCGCGGAGGGACGGGCCAGCGGCCTGGCGATCCGTGAAGCGGTCGTTCCAGACACGATCGAGGATGCGGTGTTGAGCCGCCTGGCCCACCGGTCGACCGAAGCGCAGGCCGCCGCCCGCGCGGGCGCGGTCATCGGGCGGTGCTTCACGGTCGATGTCCTGGCCGGGATCATGGACCTGCCGGTCGACGCGCTCGAAGGCCCGCTCCAGGAGCTCGTCGATCATTTCGTGCTCGGCTGGCCGGGGCCGAGTGGGTTGTTCGATTTCCAGCATCAGCTGTTGCGCGATGCCCTGTATCGCAGCGTTTCGGTCGGCGATCGACGTAAGTTCCATGCCCGCGCCGCGGAATTCGGGGCGCGTCTGGAGGGGCAGTCGGAGATCCATGCGTCCGCCCATTTCGAGCGCGCCGGCCTCCGTCAGCGGGCGTTCGAGACGGCCCTGGCGGGAGCGCGCGAGGTCGCCAGGCTGTCGGCGCACCGGGAGGCGTTCGAGCTGTACCGGCGGGCCGTGAACAACCTCCCGGACGACCTCGCAGACGAGGAACGCGCCGAGATCCTCGAGGCCTACAGCGTCGAGGCCGAAGCCATCGAGGAGAACGCGATCTCGGAACGCGTGGGGAGAGACGCCGCCGAGGCGTATCGGGCGGCCGGCAAGCCCGCCAAGGCGATCCTCGCGATGTCCACCGTGTACTCCACGTGGCGGCGCGCGGGTCGACCGGTCGCCGAGCGAGTCGCGCTCATGACCGAGCTGCTGACGGAGCTTGACGGGCTGCCGCCGAGCACGCCCGATTTGGCCATGGCCCGGGCCGATCTGTCCATCTACCTGGCGATCGCCCTCACTGACGGCCGCGCGTTGCCAGAAGCACGCGCATTACTCCGTGCGTCGGGAGCCTTCGGAGCGAAGGCCGGCCACGAGGACCTGCGATTGATGGTGGACTGGAAGACCGCGCTGGCCGACTTTTCCGACGGCGACGTGCATGCGGCCATCGCGCGGGTCGGTGAAGCGGCCGTACAGGCGGAGCGCGCTGGATTCGAGGCGACCGGGGTCTCCGCGTTCCGAGACGCGGCCACGCTCGCCGTCGCCGGGATGCAATACGAGGAGGCCGCGCGCTGGATCAACGAGGGCCTGCGCTACGCGGACTCGATCGAACAATCGCACTGCGCGCATGTGATGAGCGCGACCTCCGCCATGGTTTCATGGGCCGGTTCCGACTGGGTCGGGGCGGAAGTCCGCGCACGGCAGGCCATCGCCGACCGGGGATGCCAGCGGGGAGCCGCGATGGCCCGCTGGGCGTTGGGGTACGTCGAGCTGGGTCGTGGCGATCTCGACGCCGCGACCAGCGAGCTGACGGAGGCACTCCAGTTCGGAGTGACAAGCCAGGAGATCGATCTGATCCTGCCGCCGCTGTGGGGACTGGCCGAGGTCGCCGCCGCGGCCGGCGACCCGGATCGGGCATTCGCCCTGTGCCACGACGCGCTCGAGCGAGCGCTGGCGGTCGGCGAGCGCACGCTGCTGACACCCTTCGTCGTGACCGGCGTCCGCGCCGCACAGTCGGCGGGTCGTCCGGGTGAGGGAGCGTCATGGTTCCGTGCCTGTGTCGCTCACCTGGAAGCCGTCCCGAACGTGACCGATGCTGCGTTCGAGCATGGCCGTGGACTCGTGGCGATGGCCGAAGGCGCCACCGGCGTCGCCCGGGTCGCGCTCGACTCGGCGGTGGCCGGGTGGGATGCCCTCGGGCGCGCGTGGGAGTCGACCTGGGCCCGCCTGGACCTTGCCCAGTGTCTCATCCGTTCGACGCGGTTCGCAGAGGCCGTGGGCGTCAGTGTGGAGGCGCGCACGATGGCCAGCCAGCTGGACTCGAGCATGCTCGTCCATCGAGCCGAGGCGTTGCAGCGAATGGCTCGTGGGCATGCCCCCGACGACGAACCGTGGCGACCCCTGACCGCCCGCGAGTTCGCCGTGGCACGGCTGGTCGGGGAGGGACGGACGAATGCCGAGATCGCCGAATCACTCGGGATCGCCCACAGGACCGCCAGCAGCCACGTGGAGCACATTTTGGCCAAGCTCGGGGCGGCGCGTCGCGCGGAGATCGCGACCTGGGCGAGCCACGTGCACGAGACGAGCACGCCCCACTGAGCCGACGCGAGCCAGCCAGCGACGAAAACGTGATCGGATGTCGCTCAACTCCGGGACCGGGGCGGCGCGGTCCTGCGCGGCTCGGGCGAGGAGGTGCCCGCCGGCAGCCTCCCGCCGAAGGTTGTCGCGATGGGTGGCAGCGAGGGCCTCGTAGGCTGTCGGGTGCATGGCCGCCTCCGTGTCCGGTTGGGTGTCGATGCGACCACGGTGGTCCGAGGCCGTGACCGCGTCATCGGTCGGACGACAGACGAGGCCTCGAAACCGCGACCGACGGCGGAGCCCGCGACGAGACGGCAGCGCCCGATTCCGAGCCGCAACCAGGGCCGAGCCGGGTCGCGACGGTACAATCGGGGCAACCAGCTGACCTGACGCGGACCGTGCCTCGATCCATCGCGCCCGTCCGCCGCTCGACCGAAGGACGTGCCCATGACCACCACCGCGACCCCCGCCAGCGACCGCCAGCACCAGGCGGCCAAGCGCTACATCTACTCCTGGGGTGACGGGCAAGCCGACGGCGATTCCTCGATGCGTGACCTCCTGGGGGGCAAGGGCGCGGGCCTCGCGGAGATGACCAAGGCCGGCCTGCCGACCCCACCCGGCTTCACGATCACGACCGAAGCGTGTAACGACTACTTCGCCAACGGCGAGAAACTGCCCGATGGACTCTGGGAGGACGTCCTCGCGGCCGTCAAGCAGGTCGAGGCGAGCACCGGCAAGGGCTTCGGCGATCCGGCCAACCCGCTCCTCGTCAGCGTCCGCTCCGGGGCGAAGTTCTCGATGCCCGGGATGATGGACACGGTCCTGAACCTGGGGCTCAACGAGGAGACACTGCACGGGCTCATCAAGCTCACCGGCAACGAGCGATTCGGCTGGGACGCGTACCGCCGCTTCATCCAGATGTTCGGTCGGATCGTCATGGAGGTGAGCGGCGAGCGCTTCGACCATGCCCTGGACGAGGCCAAGGCCGAGCACGGCGCCAAGCAGGACACCGACCTCGACGCGTCCGCGCTCCAGGCGCTCGTCACGGAGTTCAAGGCCACCGTCAAGGCCGACACGGGCCGCGACTTCCCCGACGATCCCAACGAGCAGCTCGACCTCGCGATCAAGGCCGTCTTCGCGTCCTGGTTCGGCAAGCGTGCCGCGGACTACCGCAAGAACCAGAACATCCCGCACGACCTGGGCACGGCCGTCAACGTCGTGACGATGGTCTTCGGCAACATGGGCGACGACTCCGGCACGGGCGTCGCGTTCACGCGCGACCCGAACACCGGCGAGAAGGTCCTGTTCGGCGAGTACCTGACCAACGCCCAGGGCGAGGATGTCGTGGCCGGCATCCGGACCGCCCCCCAGATCGCCGAGATGCAGACCGAGATGCCCGAGGTCTACGCCGAGTTCCAGCGCATCGGCCAGCAGCTCGAGGCGCACTATCGCGACGTCCAGGACCTCGAGTTCACGATCGAGCGCGGCCGCCTGTACATGCTCCAGACCCGGAGCGCGAAGCGGACCGCGGCCGCCGCCGTGCGCATCGCCGCCGACATGGTCGAGGAAGGCACGATCACCAAGGAAGAGGCCATCGCCCGGATCGAGCCCGCCCAGGTCGACCAGCTGCTGCGCGATCAGTTCGACTCGGGCGCCCTCGCGAAGGCCCCGCACCTCGCCAAGGGACTCAACGCCTCCCCGGGCGCGGCCGTCGGGCGCGCCGTCTTCAGTGCGGACACCGCGGTCGAATGGGTCGAGCGCGGCGAGAGGGTCGTCCTCGTCAGGATCGAGACATCGCCCGACGACTTCCACGGGATGGCCGTCGCCCAGGGCATCCTGACCGCTCGCGGCGGCGCCACGAGTCACGCGGCGGTCGTCGCCCGCCAGATCGGCAAGCCATGCGTGGCCGGTTGCGCGGAGCTCGTCATCGACTACGCGAACAAGGTCGCCCGATCGAACGAGTCGGACGTCAGCTTCAAGGAAGGCGACGAGATCAGCCTGGATGGCGCGACGGGCCAGGTGTACCTGGGCGCGATCCCGACGGTCAGCGCGCGGTTCGAGGACCAGCCCGAGCTCCAGAAGATCCTGGGCTGGGCCGACGGCATCCGCCGGATGGGCGTGTGGACCAATGCGGACAAGCCCGAGGAGGCCGCCCAGGCCCGCGGCTACGGCGCCGAGGGCATCGGCCTGTGCCGCACCGAGCACATGTTCCGCGAGGGCGAGCGCCTCGAGATCGTGCGTGACGCCATCCTCGTCGCGAACCTGGCCACGCGGGCGAAGGCGCGGCGCGACACCGGCGAGAGCCTGGACGCGGAGGACCAGGAGGCGATCGACCGCTTCGACGCCGCGATGGCCAAGCTCGAGGTGCTCCAGCAGGGCGACTTCGAGGGCATCTTCAAGGCGATGGACGGCCTGCCCGTCGTCATCCGCCTGCTCGACCCGCCCCTCCACGAGTTCCTGCCCAATCTCGAGGAGCAGCTCGTCAAGGTCACCAGGGCGGAGGCGGCCGGCGGCGCGTCGGAGGAGGACAAGGAGCTCCTGGCGACGATCAAGTCGCTGCACGAGCAGAACCCGATGCTCGGCCTGCGCGGATGCCGCCTGGGCCTGATGTTCCCGGACTTCGTGAAGATCCAGACGCGGGCGATCCTGAACGCCCAGATCGCGGTCAAGAAGGCCGGTGGCAACCCGATCGCGAAGATCATGATCCCGCTCGTGGGGCACGCCAACGAGCTGAAGCGCACGAAGGAACTGCTCGAGGCGGAAGCCGTGGCCGTCGAGTCGAAGGCCGGCGTCGATGTCGACTACAAGTTCGGCACGATGATCGAGGTGCCGCGCGGCGCCCTGACCGCCGACGAGATCGCGAAGGACGCCGCGTTCTTCAGCTTCGGCACGAACGACCTGACCCAGATGACGTTCGGGTACAGCCGGGACGACGCCGAGGGCGGGTTCCTCCTGAAGTACATCGAGGAAGGGATCCTGCCGGTCAACCCGTTCCAGACCCTCGACGACGCGGTGGCCGGGCTCATGAAGGTCGCGGTCGACAAGGGCCGCGCGACGCGGCCGGATATCGAGCTCGGCATCTGCGGCGAGCACGGCGGCGATCCGGACTCGATCTTCAAGTGCGAGGCCATGGGCCTCGACTACGTGTCGTGTTCCCCGTTCCGGGTTCCTGTAGCCCGCCTCGCGGCGGCCCAGGCCGTCCTCGTCAACGCCGCCGAACGCGACAAGTAACGGTGCCGTCGGAGAGGTCCTGAGCGGTTGGGTGTAGTCTTCTGGTCGGCGCCGGAGGCGCCGGAGGCGGCGGGGGCCGTTGGGGGACGATGGATATCGAAATCGAAGCGTGGTGGCACTCGATCGAGGCGGGCATCGGCCTGCTGCCCTCCGCGCTCATCGCGGTCGCGCTTCTGGCCGGGCCCAGCGCCGCTTGGCTGCTCTACCGATTCGCCGTCCAGCCGCGTACCAGCAGGTATCGGGTGACGCAGATGGGCGCCCTGTGGATCTGCGCGGGCTGTCGTTCCGCCAACGAGCTGGGGTCGTCGCGCTGCTATCGGTGCAGCCAGGAATTCGACGACACCCAGCTCGAAGTGATCGATTCGGTCCCGGGCGGGTCGATCACGATCCTTCCGCCCGCCGTCTCCGCGGTCCCCCGCCACCCCGACCTCCCGACGGAGCCACGCCCGGCCATCGCTGCGGCCGGCCGGGATCCGGTCGCCGTAGGCCCTGGCAAACCGAAGGTCCGGGCCAGCAAGCCCAAGGTCGGATCCAGCAAGCCCAAGGTCGGATCCAGCGAACCCCAGGTCGGATCCAGCAAGCCCAAGGTCGGATCCAGCAAGCCCAAGGTCGGATCCAGCAAGCCCAAGGCCGAGCGTCCGGGTGCGGCCAAAGTGGACCGGCCGCGACGCCCGGTCGCGGCCGGTCGCAGTGCGCCGAAGCCTTCCGAACCCCGGACCCAAGCCGAGAGGTGACGCGCTGGCGACCCGCCGGCTGGGAAGCCCTCCCGTTACGACGGCCGTGCCAGCCCGCCGCCACCGTGCCGTCATCCTCGGCGGCGGCTTTGGCGGCCTGTACGCGGCGCGCAGCCTCGGCCACGACCCGGAGGTCGCGGTCACGCTGGTCGACCGGCGCAACTTCCACCTGTTCCAGCCGATGCTCTACCAGGTGGCGACCGGCGCACTGTCACCCGGAGAGATCGCACAGCCGCTGCGCTCGGTGCTGCGCAAGCAGCGCAACACGACGGTGATCCTGGGCGAGGCGGTCGATGTGGACGTCGCGGGCCGGCGGGTGATCCTGGCCGACGGCGGCCCGATCGAGTACGACTCGCTGATCGTCGCGACCGGCGCGCACCACACGTATTTCGGCCACGACGAGTGGGAGGCCGTGGCGCCCGGGCTCAAGACCCTCGAGGACGCCCTGGAGATCCGGCGACGCATCCTCATCGCGTACGAGGCCGCGGAACGGGAAGCCGATCCGGACCGCCGGCGCGAGTGGATGACGTTCGTGCTCGTCGGGGCCGGACCCACGGGCGTCGAGCTGGCTGGCTCGCTCGGCGAGATCGCGCGCGACACGCTGCGCCGCGACTTCCGGGCGATCGACCCGAGCGACGCACGGATCATCCTCGTCGAGGCGATGGACCGGGTTCTCCAGACCTACCCGCCCGACCGATCCGCCTCGGCCCAGCGTCAGCTCGAGCGGCTCGGCGTCACGGTCCGAACCAACACCAGGGTAACGGCCATCGATGAGCGGTCGGTCCGCGTCGTGGACACCAATGCGGGCGAGGCCGCGCCCGAGGAGGTCATCCCGGCCCGGACGGTCCTGTGGGCGGCGGGCGTGCTTGCATCGTCGTTCGCGAGGCGTGTCGCGGAGGCCACAGGCGCCGAGACGGACCGCAACGGCCGGGTGCTCGTGGAACCGGACCTGACCGTGCCCGGTCACCCAGAGATCTTCGTCGTCGGCGATGCCGCGGTGCAGCCGTGGAAGGACGGGCAGGCGACGCCGGGCGTCGCGCAGGGCGGGATCCAGGGCGGCTCCTACGCCGCCGGCGTCATTCGGCGCCGCGTGCTCGATCGGCCGCATGAACCGTTCCGCTTCCGCAACAAGGGCGATGTGGCGGTCATCGGCCGGCTGGCAGGCGTGACCGACATCCCGTGGCTCGGTCCGTTCGGCCGGCAGGGTGGGTTCACGGCCTGGTTGCTGTGGCTCGGGATCCACATCGCGTATCTCATCGGGTTCGCGAACCGGATCGTCGTGCTCGTTCGCTGGGCCGGCAGCTTCCTGACCCACGGCCGCGGCACACGGCTCATCACGGGTGACACGTTGCTGCCGCCGATCGAGGAGCCCGAGCCGCCGGTGATCGCCGATGCCGAGGATCAAGCCGAGCCCGTCCCGGAACCGGGTTCGACGCCGGGATCGGCGGTCTCGGGAGGTTA
>CAZFXH010000105.1:0-1586 GCA_964522905.1 uncultured Anaerolineaceae bacterium | reverse complement strand
CCGGCCGAGGCATACACCACGATCGTGCTCGGCGACCAGGGCACTGCGACCGTTGCCACCAGCGGCCCTTCGGGCGCGGTCATCCTCGGCTTCGACGATGCCGGGCCCCTGGCGTGGCACAGCGCGGACGGCCGAACGTGGCAGCCGGCCTCGTTCTCCGAGGACCCCGCGGCCGACATGCGACCGACGGCCGTCGTCGCGTCCGATCTTGGGTACGTGGCTATCCTGGCCAACTGCATCAGCGAGTGCGCCGGGGGCCAGATGTGGTACTCATCGGACGGAACGTCCTGGGCCGGTACGTCGACTGCCATCACCGGCGGCATCCTCGCGCACCTTGCCGCCGGAGGTCCTGGGTTCGTAGCCATCGCCATCGACCCGTTCGCGGCCGGCAGCCGGGGCGTGACGCCCACCGTCCTCACGTCTGCGGACGGGCAGACGTGGGAGTCCAGCCAGCCTGCCGACCTGCTCGAAGCGAACGTCCACGCACTGGGATCGATGGGCGATCGCCTGGTGGCCCTGGGAACCAGGAACGCGGAGTCGGGTCAGCTGGAGGGTGGCTGGATCACGACCGACGGTCGCTCCTGGGACCGACACGACGACGAGACCGACCGCGCGGCTGCGTTCGAGATGGCGTGGAACGGCGAAGAGCTCTTGGCGATCGGCCAGGGCGCGTGCCCCGGTGGCGTGGGCCTCGGAGATCAGTGCCCCGGCGAGGCGGCGATCGCGTGGGTCTCGACCGACGGACGTACCTGGCAGCCGGCGCTCGCCGACCCGTGCTGCGGCGGTCTATCGGATGTGGCCGCCACTCCGACCGGCTGGGTCGCGATCGTGTCGCCGCGAGACCCCCCATTCAGCGATGCACCGCCGGCGCTCGCCGGCCGGATCGGCGAGGCCGAATGGCTGGCCGTCGAGATCGACGCCGCGGACGAACTGAACCTCGAGTCGGTGACGGTTCACGAAGGGCTCGTCATCTTCGTCGGCGAGGTGCGCCAGGGCGGCGTCCCGCAACCGGTCGTGATCGTCTTCAACCAGCCGCTGCCATGAGTTGAGCAGCGCCCGGCCTTATCATCGGCTGATGACAGCGGTCCGACCGAAGAGCGGTCCTCGCACCGTCCGCGCCCCGCGCGGCACCGAGCTGTCCTGCAAGGGCTGGCAGCAGGAGGCGGCGCTGCGGATGCTCATGAACAACCTCGATCCCGACGTTGCCGAGGATCCGGACAACCTGATCGTGTACGGCGGCACCGGGCGCGCGGCACGGTCGTGGGACGCCTTCGACGCCATCGTGGCCGAGCTTCGCCGCCTCGAGAACGACGAGACCCTGCTGGTCGCCTCCGGCAAGCCGGTCGGCGTCTTCCGCACCACCACCGATGCGCCACGCGTGCTCATCGCCAATGCCAACCTCGTTCCGCACTGGGCGACGTGGGAGAAGTTCCGCGAGCTCGAGCGGGCCGGCCTGACGATGTACGGCCAGATGACCGCCGGCTCGTGGATCTACATCGCCACGCAGGGGATCATCCAGGGCACGTATGAGACGTTCGGCGAGGTCGCGCGGCAGCATTTCGGCGGCTCGCTGCGCGGGACCGTCA
>CAZFXH010000104.1:0-15552 GCA_964522905.1 uncultured Anaerolineaceae bacterium | reverse complement strand
AGTGGCTCGACCGTACGCGGCCTCGTCTCGCTCGGGCAGGCAGAGTCGATCGACCTGCGCTACGTCGCGGCGGTATGCATCGGGCCCGAGACCGCCGACCAGGCACGGGCGGCCGGTTTCCGAGTCCTCGCCATCGCCGGGACCCCGGATCCGACCGCGCTTGCTGCGGCGACCCGCTCCCTCTTCACCAAGGAGACACCGTGACGCTCGACCTCGAGATCCCACCTTCGTCAGTGGCAGGCGGGCCGGCCGGCTCGCTGACGATCCGGCCTCGGCGATTGAGACGCACGCCGGCGCTTCGGGCGCTGGTGCGTGAGACGCGTCTGCATCCGTCGATGCTGGTCGCCCCGCTCTTCGTTCGCCCAGGATCTGGGATCCGCGAACCGATCGCGTCGCTGCCCGGCCAAGTTCGGTTCAGCCCGGACACGGCCGCCGACGAAGCCGCCCGCCTGGCCAAGCTGGGCGTGGGCGGCGTCATCCTCTTCGGCCTGCCTGCCTCGAAGGACGCGCTCGGCTCCGGTGCATCGGCCGACGACGGGATCGTCCAGGACGCACTCTGGAGGATCCGCGGCCTTGAGCTGCCCCTCGTGTCGATCGCCGACACGTGCCTGTGCGAATACACCGATCACGGCCACTGCGGCCCCCTCACATCGGACGGAAGCGTCGACAACGACGCGGCTCTGGCCCGGTTGACCGCGACGGCGGTCAGCCAGGCACGGGCCGGTGCCGATATCGTCGCACCGAGCGCGATGGTCGATGGCCAGGTCGCGGCGATCCGCGCAGCGCTCGACCTCGAAGGCTTCGGGCAGACGGCGATCATGGCCTACGCCTCGAAACATGCCTCGGCGTTCTCCGGGCCGTTCCGCGACGCCGCCGGCAGCGCGCCAGCCTTCGGAGACCGCCGCGGCTACCAGATGGACCCCGCCAACGGACGGGAGGCCCTCCGCGAGATGGCACTCGATGTCGGCGAGGGCGCGGACATCCTGCTCGTGAAGCCGGCCATGCCGGGGCTCGACCTGGTCGCCGCCGCACGGGCGCGTTTCGACCTGCCGATCGCGGCCTATCAGGTCTCCGGGGAGTTCGCGATGATCGCTGCCGCCGCCGAACGTGGCTGGCTCGACGGGCGCCAGGCGATGACCGAGGCGGTCACGGCGATCGTCCGGGCCGGTGCCGGCATCGTGGTCACGTACGCTGCCGCCGACCTCGCAACCTGGATGCGGGACGAGCGGTGAGCGACGACGCACAGGTTTACGTCCAGGCCCTGGGACTCGGGCTCGATCCCGCCTGGCGACGCCGGACCGACGAGGAGCGCCACGACGACGGCTGCCGGTTCCGCGAGGCGCTTGCGGCGACGGAAGACGACTCGGTGCGCAGCATCACCTACTCGTCGATCGGCCTGGAGCCCGGCGTCGACCTGCTGTCCTGGCGGATGGCACCGACCGTCGACGCCCTCGAGGCCGGTGCCGCGCGGCTGCTGCGGGCCGGCCTCGGGCGGTGGCTGACGGTGACCAGCTCGTTCATCGGGCGGATCGGGCCATCGCAGTACGTGCGCAGACCGACGGAGCAGGAACAGTCGCTGTTCGCCGGCGAGCGCTCGCGCTACCTCGTCGTCTATCCGTTCACGAAGAGCACCGATTGGTACCTCCTCTCGAAGGAGGCACGTCAGGGCGTGATGAACGAGCACATGAGGGTCGGCCACGACTATCCGACGATCCGCCAGGCGCTGGCATATTCGTTCGGGCTCGACTCACAGGACTTCGTGGTGGCCTACGAGACCGACGACCTGGTCGCGTTCGGGGATCTCGTCCGTGCTTTGCGTGCCACGGAGAGCCGTCGATCGACCGTCAATGACACACCGATCCTGCTGGGGATCCATCGCCCGATCGACGAGATCATGACCCTTCTCGGGGCCGCATGATGGCCGGCGCGGTGGTGGGTTCGCGAATGGCCTCGCTCGTCGAGCGAGCGGAAAACCTGTTTCCGGGCGGAGTCAACAGCCCCGTGCGGGCGTTCCGCGCGGTCGGCCGGTCGCCGCTCGTGCTCGAGCGCGGCGAAGGGCCGTATGTCTGGGATGCCGACGGCCGGCGGTACATCGACTACGTCGGCGCGTGGGGCCCGGCCATCCTCGGTCACGCCCACCCACGGGTCGTCGAGGCGATCGTCGCGGCCACCGCCAACGGGCTGGCGCTCGGTGCCACGAACCCCCTCGAAGTCGAGCTGGGTGAGGCGATCCGATCTGCCATGCCATCGATGGAGCGTCTCCGGTTCACATCGTCGGGGACGGAGGCGGTGATGAGCGCCCTGCGTGTCGCGCGTGCGGCGACGGGACGCGACCTCGTCGTGAAGTTCGCCGGCGCCTACCACGGACATGCGGATGGCTTGCTCGTGGAGGCGGGCTCGGGCGTCGCGACCCTGGCGATCGCCGGCAGCGCGGGGGTGCCCGAGCAGGTTGCGGCCACGACCATCGTGCTGCCGTACAACGATGCGGCGGCCGTGACGGTGGCGTTCGCCGAGCGCACCGGCCGGATCGCCGCCGTGATCGTGGAACCGGTCGCCGCCAACACCGGGGTCATCGCCCCGGCCCCAGGGTTCCTCGAGCACCTTCGGCAGACAACCAGCGCGGACGGTGCCCTCCTCATCTTCGACGAGGTCATCACCGGGTTCCGGGTCGCGATCGGCGGAGCGCAGCAACGGTTCGGCGTCCGGCCGGACCTGACGACGCTCGGCAAGATCATCGGGGGCGGCATGCCGATCGGGGCGTACGGCGGGCGTACCGACTTGATGGACCTCGTCGCGCCCGCGGGCCCGGTCTACCAGGCCGGCACGCTGTCCGGTCATCCCCTTTCCATGGCTGCCGGGATCGCCACGCTGGCCGAGCTGAAGCCGCCCGCTTATGCCGCCCTGGAAGATACCGCGACCGAGCTCGTGGCCGGCCTTGGGGCCGTCGCCGCCGAGGCTGGCAGCGCGATCGCCATCGGCCGGGTCGGCCCGCTGCTGACCGTGTTCTTCCGCCCGACCGTGCCGACCGACGCGGCCGAGGCGCTCACCGCGGACCGCGCGGCGTACGCGCGCTTCTTCGGCTCGATGCTGGATCAGGGCGTCCTCTTGCCGCCGTCGCAGTTCGAGGCGTGGTTCCCGTCGATGGCGCACGGTCCGGCCGAGATCGCCGCCACCGTCGCGGCCGCCCGCATCGCGTTCGGGGACACCGCTTCGTGATCGACCGATTCGTGCGCGCCTGCCGCCTCGAGCCGGTCGACGCCACGCCGGTCTGGTTCATGCGCCAGGCGGGTCGATCGTTCGCGGCGTACCGCAGCCTGCGCGAGCGCTACGGGATCCTGGAGCTGGCCAAGACGCCGGACCTGTGTGCCGAGGTCACGCTCATGCCTGTGCGCGAGCTCGGGGTCGACGCCGCTGTCATGTTCGCGGATATCATGCTGCCGCTCGAGCCGATGGGCGTCGGGCTCCGGATCGAGCCGGAGGTCGGCCCGATCATCGATCGTCCGATCCGGTCGGCTGCGGACGTTGCTGCGCTGCGCCCCTTCGAGCCCGACGAGGTGTCGTTCACGCTCGACGCGATCCGCCTCGTGAAGCGTGAGCTCGAGGGCAGGGCAGGCGTGATCGGGTTCTCCGGTGCGCCGTTCACGCTCGCCTGCTACCTCATCGAAGGCCGCCCGTCGCGCGACTTCGCCACGGCCAAGGCCTTCATGTACCGCGAGCCTGACGCCTGGCACGACCTGATGGAACGGCTCTCGGTCATGGTGGTGTCGTACCTCGGGGCCCAGGTCCGTGCCGGCGCGGACGTCGTCCAGCTCTTCGATAGCTGGGTCGGCGGCCTCGGACCGGCCGATTACCGCGAATTCGTCCAGCCCCACGTGCGGCGGATCTTCGCGTCGCTCCAGGAGGTGCCGACGATCCACTTCGGGACCGGGACGGCGGCGCTCCTCGAGCTCATGGCGGACGCCGGAGGCGATCTGATCGGGCTCGACCACCGCGTCTCGCTCGCCGATGGCTGGCGGCGGGTCGGTCATGCCCGAGGCGTCCAGGGCAATCTGGACTCGGCCCGCCTGCTTGCCGGCTGGGAAGCGACACGCGCGGGCGCGCAGGTGGTGCTGGACGAGGCGGCGGGCCGACTCGGCCACGTCTTCAACCTGGGCCACGGCGTGCTGCCCGAGACGGACACCGACCTGCTGCGGCGGCTCGTCGATCTAGTCCACGCGCAGACCGCCCGGACCGAGGCACTCGGTCAGGTCGTCGCGTGAAGGGCGAGGAACGACGCGGCGCGCTCCTCATGACATACGGTTCACCGGCGTCGCTCGAACGGGACGATGTGCGCGAATACCTGACACGCGTGCGCGGTGGGCGGGATCCGGGTCCGGAACTCGTGGACGAGTTCACCCGGCGATACCGGGTCATCGGCGGCTCGCGCCTCATCGCGATCACCCGTGAGCAGGCTGCAGCGCTCCAGGACGCGCTCGGTTGGCCGGTCGAGGTCGGGATGCGCTTCTCCGAACCCTCGATCCTGACGGGCCTGTCCACGCTGGCAACGGCTGGGGTCACGACGGTCGCGGCGATCGTCCTTTCCCCGCAGTACTCGCCGCTCCTGATGAACGGTTACGCCCGCGCGATCGACGAGGCGCGAGTCAGGCTCGACGATCGCGGGCCGGACGTCCACATCGCAGATGCCTGGCACCAGGAGCCGGCGTTCATCGACGCGCTCGCCGGCCAGGTCGTGGCCGCTCGCGCGGGCCTGTCACCCGAAGATCGCGGGGCCGTCCACGTCCTCCTGACGGCGCATAGCCTGCCCAAGCGAGTGGCTGACCGGGAGCCGGACTACCTGGCCCAGCTACGGGCGACCGCCGAGGCGGTGGCAGCTAGCGCCGGGTTGTCGGACGGCACCTGGACGTTCTGCTGGCAGAGCGCTGGCCACGAGCCAGGCGAATGGATGAAGCCGGACTTCGCCGACCTGATGCCCGAGATCGCGGCCGCGGGTGGCCGCTCGGTGCTGGTCGCACCCGTCCAGTTCCTCGCGGATCATCTCGAGATCCTCTACGACATCGACGTGGGCGCCCGCGAGCAGGCGGAGCGCTGCGGGCTGAGTTTCTCGCGGATCGAGTCCCTCAATGCCCATCCGGACCTGGTCGGGGCGTTGGCGGCCGTCGCCCGGCGAACCCTGGACGCCTGACGACTCGGCCTAGTCGCGAGCACTCCATGCGACTTCGGGTACGCGATCGAATCGCCCACGGGCTCGTAGGCCCGCCTACTGCGCTTCGTGGATGTGAACGGCGGCGCGGATCCCTGACTCCAGCGCGCCCTGCATCCAGGCGTGATAGAGGGAGCAGTGCTCGCCAGCAAACAGGAACCGGCCTTCCGGTGCCACGATATCGGCCTGGAGCGTCGTCTGCTGGGTCGGCTCGAACATCGCGAACGCGCCGCGCGCCCATCGGTCTCCATACCAGGCATACGAGGCTCCGACTTCGTACACGTCGCGAATCCGCGGGTGGATCCTGGAGACGTCGCCCAGGGCTTCCTCCAGTCGCGTCTCCTCGTCCATCGCGCCCCACTGAAGCGCGTCCTGGCCCCACGTGTAGGAGGCGAGCAGGATGCCTCGATCAGTCGTCGGGTCGGGAGTCGGATAGTTCATGCGGCGGATCGGCAGGTCCGTGACGGCGGCGCCACCGTGGATCCCATCCTCGGTCTCCCAGATCCGTTCACGCACTTGGAGCAGGATCTTGGTGGAGGCGTGGTAGTTGAGTTGCCGGATCGCACGCTGCTTGCCGACCGAGAAGGGAGTGAGCTGGTCCACGGTCCGCAGCACGGAAAAGGGCAGCGTGCATACGGCGTAGTCGCCCTGCTCAGTGAAGCGCCCCGCCTCTGTCTTGAAGTGGATCGTCACCGAGTCGGCGTCCTGCGCGATGGCGAAGACCTCGGCCCCCATCCGAACCTCGCGCGTCAGCTCGCCGAAGAACGCGTCCGGGAGCTGGTCCATCCCTCCGACGATCTCCTGCATGTCGATGTAGGCTCCGCCGAATTCCTCGCGCAACACCTCCACCAGCGCGTTATGGAGGTCCGATTCGAGGAAGTTCGTGATAGCGAAGTACTCGATCGCGCCGTGCGACCAGCCACGGTGCCGAAGGTATTCGTACAGCGAGAATCGGTCGTAGTCGCGGACGATGTGCTCCCAGGCGGAGGCGCCCTCCCTCTCGACCATGGCACGCAGGTCGCCGATGGCGGCTGCCCACAGCTGGTCGGCCGTTCGGCCACGCTCCTGCTCGGCGAGGTCGAAGGCCAGGCGCGAGGGATCGGCGTCCGACTCCGCCACGGTCATCCGCATACCGCGGACATACAGCAGGCCCTTGGGGTTGCCCATCACGAACGGCCGCAGAGGCAGCCCGAACCTTCGGCAATATGCCAGGGTCAGATCGTGGGCGCGCGGGATGCGCATCGCGCCCGCCTCGGCATACAGCCCGGGGGCGAAGTCGCGCAAGGTGTGGACCCGCCCGCCGACGCGGTTTCGCACTTCGAGGACCACGACGTTGTGCCCCGCGCGCCTCAGCTCGTAGGCGGCCACCAGGCCGGCAAGCCCGGCACCGATGATGATCACGCGCTTCGGTGACTCGGCCCGGGGCTCAAGCCCCCGCTCGGGCACCGATCCGACGGCCTCCGGGATCGGCGGCGGAGCGAAGATCGCCGGCTGCGGTGAGGGATCGGGCAAGTCCGGCGGAAGGTCGGCCATCATCGTCGGACCAATGTACGCGGTGCAGTGCCAGGCGGCTGGACCGCGTACGCCCGAGGGCCACAGCGAGAAGCTATGAACCCGGTACCCCGTCAGGCCACCGGCGGAACGATGACGAAGCTGCCGCCCCCTCCGCCGTAGGACTGGGCTGAGCGGGTCCGGGCTGGAGGGGGCCCAGCCCTCGGAGGTCCCGCCCCTCCATCACTCGGCCGGCTTGTTCTTGCGCGGCGCCCGCTCCAGTTGGCCCGCTCGGTCGGGCCACTCGTAGCCCGCCCATGGGTCGTAGTCGGGATCGAGCGGTTCCTGGACCGGCCGTTCATCTTCGGGGACGTGGGTGAGGTTGACCCGGACCCGATACCAGAGCGAAGACCGCCCGCGCATCCCGTCGACGAGCACGTCTGCCGGCTCCAGCGCGTCGGCGGCCTTGGGGTGGCGGGCCTTCCAGCGTTCGAGGCCTTCCAGCGCCTCCGCCTTGGACGCCGCCCGCGAGATCTCGATGACCGGGATGTTGGTCTTCCGTCGGCCCGTCGGTGTCGGGCGCGAGCCTTCCCACTCGGTCGGCAGGCCGGCGTTGGGGTCGCCCGCCGCGACGGCGGCTGCCCGTTCGGCCGCGACCTCGGGCGGTGGACCACCCGCCTCGCCACGACCCTGCTCGTACTCCGAGTCTGGCCGGCGTTTCCGCGACGGCTGGACCCGTGGCGGCTCGCCGGCCTGTTTCGCGTAGTTCGGCGGCCACGGCGCGTCGCCCTCGCCCTCCGCTTCGTGCCTTCGGGACAGCTCCAGGAGCGCCTCGAGCGAGCCGACCGCGTCGTCGATGCCGGCGCCGGGATCGCCGATCTCGGCGAACCGGGCCGGCACGGTCGCGATCGTGAAGGCCTCGGCCTCGACGGTCGGCACCTCGTCCCAGGTCAGCGGTGTCGAGACGCGCGCATCGGGCAGCGGCCGGACGGAATAGGCCGAGGCGACGGTGCGGTCCTTGGCGTTCTGGTTGTAGTCGAGGAATACGCCGTGGCGCTCCTCCTTCCACCACTTGGAGGTCGCGGCATCGGGAACGCGTCGCTCCACGTCACGGGCGAGCGCGAGCGCCGCGCGCCGGACCTCGGGGTAGGTCCACTCGCGCGCGATCCGGACGTTGATGTGGATCCCGCGCGACCCGGAGGTCTTCGGCCAGCCGACGAGGCCTATGGCCTCGAGCGCCTCGCGGCAGGCCAGGGCGACCTCGCGGATCTGCGGCCACCCGACGCCCGGGACGGGGTCCAGGTCCACCCGTAGCTCGTCGGGATGGTCCAGGTCGTCAGCACGGACCGGGTGGGGGTTGAGGTCGATGCAGCCCAGGTTGACGATCCAGGCCAGGGCGGCCGCGTCGTCGACCACGATCTCGTCGGCCGTCCGGCCCGAGGGGAAGGTCAGTTCCGCCGTGCGGATCCAGTCGGGGGTGTTGTCCGGGGCCCGCTTCTGGAAGAACGGTTCCTTGGTGATGCCGTCGACGAACCGCTTGAGCGCCATCGGCCGGCCGCGGACGCCGGTCAGTGCCCCGTCCGCGACGGCCAGGTAGTAGTGGACGAGGTCGAGCTTCGTGTACCCGGCATCGGGGAAGTAGACCTTCTGCGGGTTGGAGATCGAGACCTCGCGGCCGGCGATCTCGAGGATCTCCTTCGGCGTCGGCATGCCTGAACCTTACGACGAGGCGGCCCCCCGCGCCGTTGGTCAGGGCGCGGTAGAGTCCGGAGGAGGGTTGTCGATTTCGACGAGGTCCGTTCGTCGTCAAGTCGAAGGGCGGCGAGCGACCGTCGGAATGAGCGTAGAGGAGGCGCACGATGCAGTACATCCTGTTGATCTACGGGCCGGAGCCCACGGAAGAGCCGTCGGCGGAGGCGATCGCCGCCGAGATGGATGCCTACAACGCGTTCACCGAGCACATCCGCGAGCGCGGCGCCATGAAGGGTGGCGAGGCACTGCAGCCCACGGCGACGGCCACCACGGTCCGAGTCCGCGACGGCAAGACCGTCTCCACCGACGGTCCGTTCGCCGAGACCAAGGAGGTCCTCGGCGGCTTCTACCAAGTTGAGGCCGCCGACCTCGACGAGGCCATCGGTTACGCGGCGATGATCCCGGGCGCGAAGCGTGGGTCGATCGAGGTGCGGCCCATCGTCGACTTCAGCAATATCCCCGACTCGGCGATGGCGGAAGCGTCCGGCGCCCGCTGACGACCCCCGCACCCTCTCCGAACGAGGTCGTCGACCGCCTGTTCCGCGAGGAATCGGGCCGGGCGGTCGCGACCCTCATCCGCGTCCTGGGTGACTTCGACCTCGCCGAGGAGGCCGTCCAGGAGGCGTTCGTCACGGCGCTCGAGGTGTGGCCGTCGCGCGGCGTGCCAGCCAACCCGGGCGCCTGGATCACGACGACTGCGCGCAACCGGGCCATCGATCGATTGCGCCGCCGCCGGCGGCTCCGTGAGAAGACGGACGAGCTCGCGCGTGCGGCCGGCATCGAGGCGGACCTGGCCGCGATCGGCCCGGCCGGTGGCGCCGACGAGGCTGCGGCGGAGGACGACATGCCCATCGCGGACGACCGGCTGCGCCTGATTTTCACGTGCTGTCACCCGGCCCTGCCCCTGGACGGCCGCGTGGCGCTCACGCTGCGGACGCTCGGTGGCCTCACGACACCCGAGATCGCCCGGGCCTTCCTCGTCCCTGAGGCGACGCTCGCGCAGCGGCTCGTCCGGGCCAAGCGCAAGATCCGCGACGCCGGGATCCCATACCGCGTGCCACCGCGGGATCTGCTCCCCGAGCGCCTCGACGGCGTTCTGCGGGTCCTCTACCTCGTCTACAACGAGGGCTACGCGGCGTCGTCCGGAGATGCCCTGGTTCGTCGCGAGCTGAGTGCGGAGGCGATCCGGCTGGCACGGATCGTGGTCTCGCTCCTCCCCGATGAGCCTGAGGCGACCGGGCTGCTGGCACTCATGCTCCTCCATGACGCTCGGCGCGATGCGCGGGTCGGACCGTCCGGGGATCTCGTCCTGCTCGAGGACCAGGACCGCTCGCGCTGGGACCAGGTCACGATCGCGGAGGGACGGGCGCTCGTCGCGGCCACCCTGCCGGCACGTCGCGTGGGTCCGTACCAGCTGCAGGCCGCGATCGCGGCCCTCCATGACGAGGCGGCGGATGCCCCGACCACCGACTGGGCACAGATCGCCGAGCTCTACCGCGCCCTGGTCGACCTCGACCCCACGCCGGTCGTGCGGCTCAACCATGCGGTCGCCGTGGCACTGGCCGACGGCCCGGCCGTGGGTCTCGCGATGATCGATGGGCTCGCCGAGGAGGGTGCGCTCGCGAGCTACCCCTACCTGCACGCCGCGCGGGCGAACCTGCTGCGACGGCTCGAGCGTCGCTCCGAGGCCGCGTCGGCGTACCGGCACGCGCTGGCCCTCACGTCGAACCGGCCGGAGCAGAGCTTCCTCGCGAGTCGGCTCCGCGAGGTCGAGGCGGAGGGCGAGGCCGCGGCTGACCGGCGATCGCCGCCGAGCCCATCCTGAGCCGGGCACCCGTGGCCGCATCCCGCCGGCGGGGGTAGGCTTCACCTTCCTGAGCCTGCCGTCAAAGGAGATCCTCCATCCTCCACGGCCTCAAGCGACGTCTCCGGCCGCTACGACCTATCCTGGTGCCGATCTGGCGCCGGTTGCGCGCGGTCGGCGGCGCTGCTTCGGCATCCACGGCGCGCGCCCGCGCGCTGCTTCCGCGGTTTCGCGGGATCCGACGACGGCCATCGGGCGGGATCCGCGCGATGACCAGACCCGAATTCGACGAGATGGTCGACCTGTTCCCGTACTACCAGGACCGCTGGGGCTACATGTCGGCCGCCCTCAAGCAGGCGACGGCGCTGATCGGGCGACACGGCCTCCAGACAGCGCTCGAGCTCGGCGCACCGGTTCGCCCGATCATCGTCGGGGCCGACGTCATCGACATCAAGGCCCGCCCGGAGCTGGACCCCACGGTCCCCATCACGATCCACGATGCGACGAAGACGCCGTGGCCGGTCGGGGACAAGGCCTACGACCTGTTCATCGCCCTCCAGGTCTTGGAGCACCTGCGTGACCGCCAGCGCGAGGCCTTCCTCGAGGTCCGCCGGGTGTCCCGTCACGCGATCATCTCCCTGCCGATCGACTGGGAGATGGACGATCCGCGTAACTGCCACCACAGGATCTCGCAGGAGCGCGTACTGGCCTGGTTCGCCCCGATCGTCCCCACACGGATCGTCGAGGGGTCCGGCGGTCGCCGCCGCCGGCTGATCTACGTATTCGAGGATCTGCCCGCCTGACGCGGGCCGTGCGGCCCCGCCGCCCGTTCAGGGCAGGAGCTGGAGCACACGGACCGTCTTGGTCGTGACGTCCTCGAGGTCCTCGATCGTCGGGACCTCGTAGCGCGCCAGTTCCTCGAGCCCGCTGCCCGGCAGGTGCGCCCGACCAGGGTCGCCGGTCAGGACGAGCGCGCCGCGAGCGGCGAGCCCGCGCAGCCACGGCGCCATCCGCGCGGCTAGCTCGGGCTCGTACCAGAGGTCGCCCACGAGCACGACATCCCAGCCAGCGTCGGAGCCGATCGGATCGGCCTCCTCGAGCTCCACGGTCACGCCGTTGGCCACGGCGTTGAGCCGGCAGGCTTCGATGGCGAAGATCTCGAGGTCGATCGCGGTCACGCCGGCAGCGCCGGCCTGGGCCGCCGCGATCGCCACGATCCCCCCGCCACACCCGATGTCGGCGACGCGCCGGCCACGGACCAGCTCGGGATGGTCCAGGACGTGCCGCGCGAGGGCCTGCCCGCCCGCCCACGCCCACGCCCAATAGGGCGGCGGCACGGCCGGGCGCGCATCGGTCAGGGCGGCCGCCTCCCACAACGGCATCGAGAGGCCACCGGTCCGGAGCGTGATCTCAGGGACGATCGGGGCCGACGCGGCCGTGGTGTGCTCCAGGATGAAGGCGCGGCGTTCGTCCGGTGTCACCCCTCCAGTCTGACCGCCGCCGCGGACGTCAGGGCAGCCGCCCCGAACCTCCGCCGAAGGCCCGGCCGCTACCATCGCCACCGTGATGGCACGATTGATCGAGCTTTTCGACCGGAGGTCCGTGGCGCTCACCGCGTCGGCTGCGGCGCTCCTGCTGCCCGTCGCGTTCGTCCTGGCGATCCCCGACCCCCTCGAGCAGGCCTTCGGCATCGACTTCGCGCTGTACCGCGACGCCGCCGCGCGCTGGCTCGCCGACGGACAGTTCTATGAGCCCCGCCAGCTGGCGGGCCCGTACGAGGTGGCCCACGGCGACGTGCTGTACCCACCCGTGGGCCTCTGGCTGTTCGTCCCGTTCACGGTCGTGCCGTGGGTGCTGTGGTGGGCCATCCCCGCCGCGCTGACGGCGTGGGCGATCTGGCGCGTCCGGCCGCGGCCCGCGGTCTGGCCGCTCATGGCGCTGTGCCTCGCCTGGCCCACGACCCCGCTCAAGATCTGGACCGGCAATCCGGTCATCTGGTGTGTGGCCGCGATGTCGGTCGCGATCGTGTATCGCTGGGCCGCGCCATTCGTGCTGCTGAAACCCAGCCTCTTCCCGTTCGCTTTCTTCGGGGTCCGCGATCGCGCGTGGTGGATCGGGCTGGGGACGTTCGTCGCGCTGTGTGTGCCGTTCGGGGGCCTGTGGGGTGACTGGATCGTCTCGGTGCTCCATTCGCGCGGCAGCGGACCGCTGTATTCACTGCTGGAGGCGCCGATGCTGCTGCTGCCCCTGGCGGCGTGGCTCGGTCGGTTAGGCGGCATGCGCCGCGCAGCACCATGACACCCACCGGCGAGGGCGTTGCAGACGCGCGACAAGCCGCCCGAAGGGGTGGCCGCAGCCGTCGACGCTGCATACACTGCCGCCGATGACCGAGCTCGCGCGCGGGTCGGCGGGGGCCGGCCGCGCGGATCCGATCCTACGCTTCGTCGAATCGCTGGCTGCGCGCCGCGACTCGAGCGGGGAGGCCGTGGCCGACGATGACCGCTACCGCGAGTTCGTCGAGGCCCTGGGGGTCGCGGTCTACGCGACCGACGCACACGGCAGGATCACGTTCTTCAACCAGGCCGCGGCCGAGCTGTGGGGCCGGCGCCCGGAACTCGGCGAGGAGTGGTGTGGGTCGTTCAAGCTGTTCTGGTCGGACGGCACCCCGCTGGCACACGGTGACTGCCCCATGGCGATCGCCCTGAAGGAAGGCCGCGCGGTCCGGGGCTTCACCGCGATCGCGGAGCGCCCCGATGGCAGCCGGGTCGATTTCCAGCCCTTTCCCACGCCGCTCTACGACCGTGATCACCTGTTGATCGGCGCCGTGAACGTGCTCGTCGACATCACCGAACGCCGGCGCATAGAGGACGAGCTCCGATCGACGGCGGCGGCGCTGGCCCAGTCGAATGGCGTGAAGGACGAGTTCGTCGGCCTGATCTCCCACGAGTTGCGGACGCCCGTGACGACGATCTACGGCAACGCCCAGCTGCTCCGCGGCCGCCAGGACCGGTTGGATGAGCCGACCCGGGACGCGATGGTCACCGACATCGCCGAGGATTCGGAGCGGCTGCTCGAGATCATCGAGAACCTGCTGCTGCTCAGCCGCATGCAGGCGGGCACCTCGTCCGAGCTTGAGCCGCAGGTGCTGACGCACGTCATCCGGAACGAGATCAGGGTGTTCTCGCGCACGCATCCCCAGCGCGACATCCGGTTCGCGGAGGTGCCCGGTCACCACGTCGTCGTGGAGGCCGACCGCACCCACCTGGTCCTGTTGCTGCAGAACCTGCTGACGAACGCGCACAAGTACGGCGGCGCCCACGGGGCCATCGAGGTGGCCCTCGACACGGTGGATGATGAGGCCCGCGTCCGCGTGATGGATCGAGGCCTCGGCCTCGACGACGCCGACCTCGCTCGCCTGTTCTCGCCCTTCTACCGCAGCTCGGAAGCGCAGCGCACCGCCAGCGGCCTGGGGCTCGGCCTACCAGTCTGCGACCGCATCGTTACCGCGCTCGGCGGCCGCATGTGGGCCAAGGCGCGCGAGGGTGGAGGCGCCGAGTTCGGGTTCGCATTGCCGCTCGCACCCGCGCCCGGCGATACCGACTAGCACCGCCGGCCACCGCGTGCGCACCACGGATGTCGATGCCTGGTTCGATGCCTACGACAATCCGATGAAGCCGGTCGTCAAACGGCTTCGGGAGATCGTGCTCGAGTCGGACCCCCGCATCGCTGAAACCATCAAGTGGCAGGCACCGACATTCGTGTACAAGGGCAACCTCGCCAGCTTCTACCCGAGGAGTCGGCAGCACGCCAGCCTCATGTTCCACCTGGGGGCGCGGATCCCGGGCGAGCATCCACGCCTCGAGGGGAGTGACGACACGTCCCGAGTCATGAAGATCGGAGACCTGAAAGAGGCCGAAGCCGCCCGGCCGGAGCTCGCGGCGATCGTGAGGGCCTGGTGCGACTGGCGCGACGGCTGACGGTTCCCGCGCACCCGGATCACGCGAGTCGCGCGGCCTGCGGCCCCGTGGCCAGGCCCGCTCGGACGGCGCCCACTGGGCCACCGTCAGGAGCCCGCCCGAGGCAGGAACAGTGCTTTCCCGTCGCAAAGCGTATGGCGCGTCCGGCTGAAGCCCAATGGACCGCGCGGGCCGACCGGCCTGCCGAAAAGGGGCCGTTCGGCACGCATCCCCGCGGCGGACCGGGTTGCAAACTCGTACCACGACAGTACGTGTTTAATCCACTTCGCCACATTGGTCAGGAGACCTTGATGCGCCGCTCCATCTTCCACTCGTTCGTCATCGTCGGTCTTGTTCTCGCGCTGACCGCGTGCGGGAGCTCCGCAGGCGCCCGG
The DNA here is from genome assembly GCA_964522905.1 of uncultured Anaerolineaceae bacterium. GTDB lineage: Bacteria > Chloroflexota > Limnocylindria > Limnocylindrales > CSP1-4 > SPCO01. Next base: position 954 of record CAZFXH010000104.1, on the reverse strand, counting down.
CCGGGTGGCTGGACGGAGGGCTCGACACCGTCGGTCGGAGCCGATGGGCAGCCTGCCGCGGCGTCGACGCAGCCGTCACACGAACCGATGGATCCTGCCGCTTCGGCGGCCGTACCCGCGGCTGCCCCGGGCCCCGCGACCACCACACCAGCCGCTGACCCGACCGCGCCCAAGTACACGCCCGTCGACGCCGCGGCGCCCAAGGTCCTGTCCGGGACGGTCCACGACATCGACCTGCCCATCATCGACAAGGACATCACGGTCGCCGAGGGATTCGTCGTGCAGGCCTGGACGTTCGCCGGCCAGGTCCCGGGACCCACGATCCGGGTCCATCTGGGCGACACCGTGAACGTTCACCTCACGAACCAGGGATCCATGGCTCACTCGATCGATTTCCACGCCAGCCAGACGGCGATGGACCGGCAGATGATCGACATCGCACCAGGCGACACGTTCACCTACACCTTCACCGCCGAATACGCCGGTGTCTGGATGTACCACTGCGGTACGGCCCCGGCACTGCATCACATCGCCAACGGCATGTTCGGGATGGTCATCGTCGAGCCCGATGGTGGCCTGCCCGAGGTCGACGAGGAGGTCGCCCTGGTCCAGAGCGAGTGGTACCTCGGAGCGCAGAAGCAGCCGGTCGACTACGCCAAGGCCAATGCGGCCGCTCCAACGCCAGACTTCGTCGTCTTCAACGGCGTCGCCAACCAGTACAAGGACAACCCGATCATGGTCACGACCAAGGGCCGGGTGCGCGTCTTCGTGCTCAATGTCGGCCCCAACGTCGACAGCTCCTTCCATGCAGTCGGCACGATCTTCGATACGGTCATCAAGGAAGGCGTGGTCCTCGCGAAGGGCAACGCCGGCGGCTGGGGCAGCCAGGCCGTCGATCTCGCCCCGGCGCAGGGTGCGATCATCGAGTTCAGTCCGCGCGAGGATGGGATGTAC
>CAZFXH010000103.1:0-1545 GCA_964522905.1 uncultured Anaerolineaceae bacterium | reverse complement strand
TCGACGGCGAGGATCTCGTCGCAGGCCCTTGACGACGCGATCAGATGGCTCACGGGGCAGATGCCGCAGATGCGGGCCATGATCGATGGCATCTCGTGGATCGGGCGCCCCTGGACGATCCGTTCGAAGCCCCGGAACTGGGTCACATGGAACTGCGCATCGGTCACCTCGCCGGCCTCGTCGAGGTGGATCGTGACCTTGCTGTGCCCTTCGATCCGCGTGATCGGGTCGATGACGATCTGGCTGCTCATGGTCTACCTCACCGTCCGAAACGGGCGCCCAGGGTGTCCGGCGCCCGGCCCTCGAGCAGGTCGATCAGGGCCCCGTGGATGAGGTCCGCGGAGGGTGGACACCCGGGCAGGAAGACGTCGACCTTGACGACACGGTGGACCGGCCGCGCCATCGGCAGCAGCGCGGGGACGACGTCGAGCGGGATCTGCGGATTGAGGGTGACGTTCTCGAGATAGGCGCGCTCCAGCAGCGGCCGGACGCCGATCGGATTGCGCATCGCCGGGACGTTGGCGGTGACCGCGCAATCACCGAACGAGACGAGGGTCGTGGTCCGTTCCCGGACGAGCTTGATCTTCTCGAGGTCGTCCTCCGACGAGACCGCGCCTTCGACGAGGCAGATGTCGACGCCCTCCGGGTACTCCTTGGTGTCGACGAGGGGGCTGTAGACGATGTCGGCGCGCTCGGCGATCTCGAGCAGGCGCTCGTCCATGTCGAGGAAGGACATGTGGCAGCCCGAACAGCCGTCGAGCCAGACCGTCGCGAGTCGGGGCCGGGTCATGGTGCCTCCGCCCTCCCGCCGTGGACCTGGAGATAGGGCAGGAACGGTCGTCGCTCCTTGCTCCCCTCGGCGATGGAGCGGCCCTTCTCGAACAGGGCACCGGTGGGGCAGACCTGGACGCACTTGCCGCAGCTGGTGCAGGTCGTGGACTCGCCCCACGGCGTTCCCATGTCGGTCACCACGCACTCGTCGATCCCCGAGCCCATGACCCCCCAGGTCCGGGCGCCTTCGATCTCCTCGCAGACCCGGACGCAGCGGATGCACATGATGCAGCGGTTGTGGTCGATGGCGAACAGGGGATGCGTCGCATCGATGCCGACGGACGGGTTGATGACCGGCAGCTCGAAGTGATCGACCCGGAGGTCCTCGGCCAGGTCCTGGAGCTCGCAGTGGTTGTTGGCGACACACACGGCGCAGATGTGGTTGCGCTCCAGAAAGAGCATCTCCGTGATCGTCCGGCGGTACTCGGTGAGCTGGTCGGAGGTGGTCGCGACGTCCATCCCCTCGGCGACCGCCGTGGTGCACGCCGGGGTGAGCTTGGGCGACCCCGCGATCTCGACGACACAGAGGCGGCAGGAGCCCGTGTCGGACAGGCCGTCGAGGTGACACATCGTGGGGATTCGGATGCCGTTCTCCGACGCCACCGCGAGGATGGATTGACCGTCGGTCCCGGCGACGTCGGCACCGTCGATCCGGAGGGTGTGGACGATCACGCCGGCACCGCAGGGTTGACGGCGCAGACCCCGGCCGGGCAG
>CAZFXH010000102.1:0-4494 GCA_964522905.1 uncultured Anaerolineaceae bacterium | reverse complement strand
CGTGAGCATGGCGGTCACGAACAGGGCATCGATCTCGACGTGGAAGAAGGTGCCCAGGATGGCGAATGCGCCGACGACCACGACGACGTCATGGGCGAGTGAGACGAGCGCCGTGACGCCGAATTTCACGTCGCGGAAGCGATAGGTGATCCAGCCGACGATGGCCAGCGAGCCGACCGCGATGAGGATGAGGGCCTGGCGCAGCAGATCGGCACTGACGACGGCGCCGATCGTCGTCAGGCTCGCCTGCGACTCGATCTCCCCCAGCTCGGCCTCGAGGGCGACGACCATCTCGCCGAGCTTCCCGTCGGTCGGCAGGCTGGTATTGCCCACGGGGCCCACGGATGGGGCGGCAGACGGGGACGCCGAAGCGGCCGGGGACGCGGAGGCGGATGGGGCCGAACTCGGTGAGGCGGATGGTGACGCCGATACGATGGCGGACCCTGCGGCGGACGCCGCCGGGGTCGGGGATGCAGCCGGGGAGGCGCTAACCGTCGGCGCGGCGGACGGAGCCGGCGACCCGCTCGGGGCCGCCGACCCGGACGGCGACGCCGACGGCGCAGGGGTCAGGGCCGGCTCGGGCTGCAACCCGATCGGCTCGGTCTTGATCTCGATGAACCCGGTCCCCGTCCGGATCGCGACTGCCGCCAGATCGTTCTCGGCGAAGACGGCCTCGACCTGGGCCGGCGTCACCGCCGGGTCCTTGAACTTGATCTCCCAGCGCGTTCCGCCGGTGAAGTCGATGGTGAGCTGCAGGCCCGCGTCCGAGAACGGGGAGATGAGGATGAAGAACAGTCCCGGGATGGTGAGGATGGCGGACAGGATGTAGAACCAGCGGCGCTTGCCGATGACGTCAAACATCGGCACGGACGGGGCGGCGAGACGGGCGGGCCGACGTCACGGCGACGAACTCGTCGTCGCGCAGGCCGTAGAGCCAGGCTTTGCGGGCCCACTCCTGGCGGACGATGACGCGCATGATCGACCGGGTGACCACGATCGCGCTGAACATCGAGACCAGCACGCCGATGATCAGCACGAGCGCAAAGCCGCGGATGACCGACGATCCGAAGGCATACAGGATCGTCGCCGTGATCAGGCTCGACACGTTGGAGTCGAGGATGGAATTCCAGGCGCGGTTGAAGCCGGCCTCTACCGCCGCCGGCAACGACTTGCCGATGCGCAACTCCTCCTTCATCCGCTCGAAGATCAGGATGTTGGCATCGACCGCCATGCCCACCGAGAGCACGAAGCCCGCGATACCGGCGAGGGTCAGTGTCACCGGCACGAGCCGGAAGATCGCGTACACCACGATCGTGTAGTAGATGAGCGCGAACGCGGCCACGACGCCCGGGAGCCGGTAATACAGCAGCATGAAGAGGATGACCAGTGAGACGCCGAGGAAACCGGCGAGAAGGCTCTGGTTGAGGAATTGCTCGCCCAGGCTCGCCGAGATGTCCACGCTGGAGATCTCGCGGATCGGGAACGGCAGGGAGCCGAACTTCAGGACCGTGACGAGCTCATTGGCCTCGGCCGGTGGGAAGCCACCGATCCCACCAGCGCTGATCTGGACCTGGCCGTTGGGGATCGAATCGTTGATCACGGGGGCGGTGATGACCGCGCCGTCGAGCGTGACCGCGAAGTACTGGCCCACGTTCTCGGCGGTGAACCTGGCGAACTTCTGCGCGCCGGAGTCGGGCCCGTCGTCCTTGAGCTGGAAGTTCACCGCCAGACCCCCGCCGCTGGGGTCGGTACCGACCGCCGCCGATGAGACCTGGTCGCCGCTGAAGAGCGGCGGGAACTCCTCCCGGTCGAGCACCTGGCCCGCCGCCACCTGGGTGCTGCCCAGCGGCACGAAGTCGAGCTGCCCCGTCTGGCCCACGAGTCGTCGCACCGAATCGACGTCCGACACGCCCGGAAGCTCGATGACGACGCGGTCCGAGCCCTGCACGACCACGACGGGCTCCGAGACGCCGGTCGTGTTCACACGGCGCTCGATGATGTCCTTGATGACGCTCATGCTCTCCGCGGTCGGCGACACGCCGTCCTTGGGCAGGGCCTGGTACTCGACGCGCAGTCCACCCTCGAGATCGAGCCCGAGCTTCGTTTCTACCAGGCGCCACTGGCCGTCCGGCGAGGTCGAGTCGGGCAGGCGCAGGTTCGGGAAGAAGTCGATCAGCAGGGCGAGCGCGCCGATGACGACGATGATGATGGGTCCGGCTCTTCGCATACCGGCGGGATGGTACACGGTGCGCCCCACGGACGCCTCAGGGATACTCGGTCAGGCCTCCAGTGTCGCCTTGATCCGCTCGGCGAGCGCCCGGCTGATCCCCGGCACCGACGCGATCTGCTCCACGGGCGCGTCGCGCACGCGCTTGATCGAGCCGAACACCTTCAGCAGCTCCCGCTTGCGCTTGGGCCCGACGCCCGGCAGGTCGTCGAACGCCGAGCGAACGGTGCGCCGATCACGCAACGTCCGGTGATAGGTGATGGCGAACCGGTGTGCCTCGTCGCGCAGGCGCTGGACGAGGTACAGCGCCGATGACGTCGGCGGCAGCACGATCGCGTCCGGACGGTTGGGGAGGAAGAGCTCCTCGCGTTCCTTGGCGAGCCCGGCGAGCGGCAGGTCATGGAGCCCCAGCTCGTCGAGCACGGCCTTCGCGGCGCTGACCTGGCCCCGACCGCCGTCGACGATGACGAGGTCGGGCATCGCCCAGCGACGTTCCTCCTCGCTGCCTTCCTCGCCCGAGCGCGTGACCCGGAACCGGCGGCGCACAACCTCCTGGAGGCTGGCGAAGTCGTTCGGGCCCTGCACGGTCTTGATGCGGAACCGCCGGTACTCCCCGGTGCGGGGCTTGCCGTCCTCGAAGACGACCATGCTGCCGACCGATTCCGAGCCCTGGAAGTTCGAGATGTCGTAGCACTCGATGCGCAGGGGCGGGCCCGGGAGACCCAGCGCCTCGGCCAGCTCCTCGAGGGCGGCCAGCGTCTTGCCATGGTCGGCCAGCCACCGAGCGTGTTCGCGGGCCAGCGTGTCGGCCGCGTTCCGTGCGGCCAGCTCCATGAGCGCCCGCTTCTCGCCACGACGGGGAACGCGCAGGTAGACCGGGCCGCCGCGTTTCTCGGCAAGGAACTGCTCGAGGTCGGCCATGCCCTCCCCTACCCCGGCCGGTACGTATACCTCGCGCGGGATCGAAGTCGCCCGCGCGTAGTACTGCTCGAGGAAACTCGCGAGGACCTCGTCGTCTGACGCTTCACGGACCGCGTCCAGGAGGTACACGTCGCGACCGATCATCTTGCCGTTGCGGATGACGAACAGGGTCATCGCGGCCTGGTTGTCCTTGCGCGCCATCCCGACCATGTCGAGCTCGGTCCGGGCGAACGCGGCCATCTTCTGGCTCTCCATCGTGCGCTCGATCGCCCGGATCTTGTCGCGGTGCTGGGCCGCACGTTCGTAGTCCTGCTTCTGGGACGCGGCCGACATCTCGACCTGGAGCGCCTTGACCAGCGTCTCCTGGCGGCCCTCGAGGAAGAGCTCGACCTGCTCGATGTCGGCGCGATAGTCGGCCTTCGAGATCGCCTCGATGCACGGCCCCTGGCAGCGCTTGATGTGATAAAGGAGGCACGGCCGCTGGAGCGCGCGTTCCCCGTCCTTGATGTCGATCGTGCAGGTGCGGAACGGGAAGAGCCGCCTCACGAGGTTCATCGACTCGTCGACGCTCGATGCCGAGGCGTACGGCCCGAAGTAGCGACTGCCGTCGTTCATGAGCTTGCGGGTGCGCTCGACGCGCGGGAAGTCGTCCCCGAGCGTGACCTTGATGTACGGGTAGCTCTTGTCGTCCTTGAGCCGCACGTTGAAACGGGGCTTGAACCGCTTGATGAGGTTCGCCTCGAGGAGCAACGCCTCGGACACGCTGTCGACCTCGGTCACCTCGACGTCCGCAACACGGTCGATCACGCTGCGGATCCGATGGATGTCCCCGCCGGGTGCCTGCTTCTGCCAGTAGCTGCGCACGCGGTTGCGCAGGCTCTGGGCCTTGCCGACGTACAGGACGTCGCCCCGGCTGTCCCGCATGAGGTAGACGCCGGGGCGGTCCGGGAGTCGCTTGAGTGTCGCTTCGAGCTCCGGGGTCACCCCCGGATGCTAGGCCAAGTCGCGCACAGCCGCGCTAGCGTTTCCCGGTGCTGGCCTGTGCTGCGTCGTCGCCACGGAGCTCCAGCTGGAAGCTGCCGGCGAGCAGTCCGTCGATCACGGCCACGACCGTGTGGCATGAGCCGGCAAGGGTGCCCGTATCGAGGCTGGCGTTCCAGCGCCCGCCACCAAAGCTCAGGGCAAAGGCCTGGGCGGCACCACCGTCACATGGGCTGACGCTCAGTCGGGCCTCCCCGGTCGATCGGACGGAGCCGTCGACGAACAGTTCGACCTTGATCGGGACCGTCCGACCGCGATTGGCCGAGAACGTTCCAGTGCCGGCGACTGGCTCACCCCAGATCGCG
>CAZFXH010000101.1:0-16788 GCA_964522905.1 uncultured Anaerolineaceae bacterium | reverse complement strand
TACCAAAGCCGCTGCGAGCGCCGCCCCGATGATGCCGATCGTGAGGACGGGCGCCAGGTATGCGGCGACGAAATCTACGGTCGGCGGCCTGCCGCATGGCCTGCCCTCGACCACAAGGAGGACCGGCACGCAACCGCTGGTCGTCTGGGTGACCGCCACGGCGAACGTCCCCGCGAGACCGGCCACGAGCCCGGCGAGGGCGCCGTGGAGCGTCCCGAAGCTCGGGGCACGGGCGGCTGCGATGGCACCGGCCAGCAGCTGTCCCGCGAGGGTCACGATGATCAACCAGAAGGCAAACGCGAACAGGAACTCGTCGGTCGAGCGGGTAAGCGCATCGAACCCCGAATGCAGGCCAGCGTAGAGGATGACCAGTGCGACGGCGATCCCTACTCCAGTGACGAGCCCACTCCCGATCGCCCGTCGCGGCCGGAGCTCCGGACGCTCGATTGACGGCGGCTCGACGCCGGTGTCCAGCGACCCCCACGACGCGACCGGGCGGGTCGGCAACCGGGCGGAGAATGGCGCGGCGGCCCACGGCACCAGTACCATGATCATGAAGAACGCGATGACGAGCGGCTCCTCGATGATCAACCTGACCTCCGGGCTCAGAACGATTCGGAACAGCCACTCGGGCCCGGCGGTAGGCACTACCTGAACCATCGCGGCGTAGAGATCCGACGGAGTCGTGACGACGATCTCGATCGCCTCGCGGCTGGCGATGACGATCTCGAACACTCCGATCGCGATCGTGAGCAGCGCCGCCGCGCCGACGGCCACCGGTACCGATGCCCGGCGCGGTGATCGAAGGCGAGTCGCCACCGGCAACCACAGCCGCGACGTGGCCACGAGCCAGGCCATGAACAGGATCGCCCCGGCCGCGACAATGAGAGTGAGGCCGAGGTGGAACGGCGCGATGTCGGGCCGTAACAGCACCGCGTCGTCCGAGATTGCGGTCACGAGTGACAGGCGCTGCCCGACCAGCAGACCCGCGACGAGCGCGAGACCGAGTGGCACCATCCGGACGGGGCCGCGACCGGACGCCAGGAACGCAAACGTCTGGCGCCACGTCCCAAGCGCGACGATCAGCCCGACGAGCGGACCGAACGCGAGCCCCGACAGGCCGCGGACTGAGAAGCTCTCGATGCCGAAGTACCCGATCAGCGTCGCGACCTCCTCGTAGGCCAACGAGCCGACGATGCCGACGCCGAAGACGTCGAACAGCCCGAGGCGGAGGAGAGGCGTCGGATCGTCGAGCACAGCGACGCGTGCACTGGGCGTCGGGTGCCACGCCACGAACCCCCGCCACGCTGCAGGCGGGCGATCGTCACTCGTTTCCCCTGCCGCGGCCAGGACCCGCCGAATGGCGGGCTCACGGGTCGAGGCCCGCACGTCCGCGTCGTGCTCGCGAGCGCGGAGGATCCCGCTGCGGATCAGGTACACGAGGGGCAAGAGGGCCGCCAGCCGCCAGGCGAAGCTGGCGACCGTGCCCGGATCCGATGGCAGGCTGTCGACGAGGGCGATCAGGAATGGCGCGATCGCGACTACCAGCAGGGCCCGCCAGATCCCGATAGCGTAGTAGGAGAGGTCGACGTCGCGGTTCAAGAAGTGCGCCAGCTCGTGGAGGACGATGGCGCGAAACGCCGGCCGGTCACGGATCGACAAGGGCACAAGCCCACCCGTGAAAGCGAGCTCGCGACCGCCAGGCGGGCCGAAGGCGAGCCCGATCGCCCGCCGGTCGAGCGGCTGCCAGCGCAGCCGCGGAGCGGGCGAAACGCCGACCTCCTCGGCAAGCTCCCGGAACGACTCCCAAAGTTCGGGCGCAACGTCCCGAGTGAACGGGCGATAGCGCCGGCGTAGCAGCACGACGGCTATGGCGTATGCGACCACCCCGCCAACCAGCAACACGGCCACTCCTAGCAGCACGGCCTCACGGCGGGGAACGTTGACCGCCGCCAGGCAGGCCCGGAAGTCGGCGAGCTGTGTGTCGGTCGGGACCTGGCCAGGGGCCAGTTGAAATATCTGGGTGCAGGCGAGCAGCGCCTCGGCCTCGGCGCCCAGATCGGCGAACTGCCCGTAGAGCCAGTCGAAGACGAGCAGGCTCGCTCCGACGGTCGCGGCGATGAGCAACAGGAACCGGAACGTCGTGTCGGAAGGGAAGGCGAAGGGGTTCAGTCGCAAGGGACGGGCGACTCGGTGGGGTGCGCGACGCGTCAGCGGGCGATGGCACCCACGATCGCATCGGCGACCACGGACGCCTTGTCGCGCTGCATGCCCATCCGCTCGGCGGTCTTCAGGGCGACCTTGTGCAGCTCGTCGAGTTGCTCACGCGTGAACGGCGGGGCCTCGTCGGCGGCCGACTTGGCGGGAGGCTGACCTGCGGCATCGGCCGTCTTGTCCTCGGGCGCTCCCACGGGCTTCGCGCCCCTTTGGAGTAGCCGCTTGACGAGCGCCTGGATCATCGGCTTGGCCTGATCCTTGAGCGCAGTCTGCAACTCGCCAACAACGTAACCCACAACGCTCTTTGCGGCCTCGAGCGCCACAGGCGTGACGAGCACCATTGCGGCAGCCGCATCCACGCCGAACCCCAGCATCTCGTCGGATTTCGCGCCGGCGGGAGTCCCACGAGCCGGGTCGAAATATGCCTCCGAGGTGGGTCCGAACAGCGGCAGCTCCTCGGGCGCAACGTCCTCGACGGCCGAGTGTGCAAGCGCCTCGATGAGCGCCTGCTCGTCGGCGTCGCTCAACCCGCCTGCCTCACCGGCCGTCGGTGGATTTCCCTGGATGCCCATCGCCTGCCCTCCCAGTGCCCCATAGTCAACACCCGCCGTCAATGCGTGCGACCAGGAGGTGTCAGTCTCCGCAACGGCATCGTGGCGGCGACCCCGGGGCTCATGGCGAGAAGTAGCCCTATTGACGACACGGCCGAGCCGCCCAAGGTGTCATCGGGCGGCCTTCGATGGTAGTCTTCGAGGGCAAGGTTTGAACTTGTGTGGGCTCCCTGCGGGAGTAACTCAGCTGGCAGAGTATCTGCTTCCCAAGCAGAATGTCGCGGGTTCGAATCCCGTCTCCCGCTCCACTTCCCTTATTGCGCTGCTGGCGCCGCGGCTCGGTGGATCTCCTGGATCTCGAGGGCGAACCGGGCCGCCCGAGCAGCCCAGGCGACCGGCGGCTTGTGGTTCTTCGCGACCGGCTGCATCGAGACGTACTTGCCGTCCCAGACCATCGGCAGCGGGGCGTATCGCCATGCCGTGAAGAAGCGCCGGAGCCGGTCCGTGCCGAGCTTCGTGTCGGGCGGCATGTCGTAGCCGTTCTTGCTCTGGCGACCGAACAGGGGTCCCACCACGCGGACGCTGGTCACCTCGAATTCGTCAGTCATCAGCGGGTCGGCCGTCGCCTCGAAGCCCGTGAGGATCCAGCCATGCCCGCCGTTCGCGACGGTGAGGGCAACGGGCAAACCGGTCCTGCGCAGGTTTGCGGCCGCAGTCCGGAGTCCGGCATCGAAGGAGCGGCTCGCGACGAGCCGATAGCGGTCATCGATGAAGTGGCGCAGCCCGGCGGTCCAGCCCTGCGGGTCGACGCCCGCCGATTCGGGCAGGTCGTAGCGGTTCCGCTTGCGCATCCAGTCGAAGTAGCGCCGCTGGGCGCTGGTGGAGTGGTCGTTGTCGCGTTCGACGATGTTGCGCACGATCTGGATGCCGGCCGCCGTGCACCACAGCCAGCTCTTCTGCGTGGTGAAGACGCCGTCGCGATAGAGATCGATGCTGCCGTCCCACGCGGGCAGGAGGGCAGCCGGCGCGGGCCAGGGATCCGCTCGCGCGGTCAGGCCCGGTGATGGCGCGGCCGCGACCGTGGTCGCAAGCATGAGCGTCAGCCAGACCGCGATGAGGGGGCTGAGACTCGAGGGTGGCCGTCGCATGTGGCCGATCATGTCGGACATCGTGCACCGCGCGAGCCGATCGCGCTGCCAGCGCCAATGTCTCAGGCGCGCCGCGACAGCTCCCCGAGGCGCTCGCTCAGCCGCAGGTTCTCGGCGTAGTCGATCGGGACCTCCACCAATGACGGCCCGTCGACCGCGAGCGCCCGCTCGAGCACCGGGTAGAGCTCGGCCGCAGACGACGGCCGGAAACCGGCGATGCCAAACGACTCGGCGTACGCGACGAAATCCGGGTTGCCGAACTCCACCCCGAACGGCCGCCCGAACTCGGTGCGCTGCTTCCAGTCGATGAGCCCGTAGCCGTCGTCCCGCCACACGACGACGCAGATGTTCGCGCCGATCCGCTTCGCGGTCTCGAGCTCCTGGCTGTTCATAAGGAAGCCGCCGTCGCCGCACAGCGCGACTACCTTGCGGTCGGGATGCACGAGCTTGGCCGCGATCGCACCCGGGATGGCGATGCCCATCGCCGCAAAACCGTTCGAGATGATCACGGTGTTCGGCTCGTACGCCTGGTACAGCCGGGCCACCCAGACCTTGTGCGCCCCCACGTCAGACACCACGATGTCCGACGGCCCCAGCGCCCGGCGCAGGTCGCCGATCGCCCGTTGCGGCGTGATCGGCCAGGTGTCCGTCCCTTCGTGGGCCGCGAGCTCGTCGAGCAACTGTGTGCGCAGGTCGGCGTGGACGAGGATCTCGCGCGACTCGTGCCGCGCAGAAGCATCCTGCCCGCCGACACCGAGCGGCAGGACCGCCTCGAGCAGCCGCCGAAGCGACCCGTCGATGTCGCCGATGAGCTCGACCTCGGGGCGGTACGCGGCATCGATCTCGGCGGGCTGCGTGTCGATATGGATGACCCGCTTGGATGCGTCGGGGTCCCAGGACGATGGCGCGTACTCGACCAGGTCGTACCCGACACAGATGACGAGGTCCGCCCGGTCGAAGCCGGACAGCACGTGATCGCGGGCCTGGAGCCCGACCGCCATCAGCGAGAGGTGCGACCGGTCGTCGATCGCCCCCTTGCCCATGAACGTCGCGGCGACCGGCACGTGCAGACCGCGGGCGAACGCCCGCAACTCGGGCGCCGCGCCACGACGCAGGATCCCGTTGCCGGCGAGGATGATCGGTCGCTCGGAGGCCGCGATCAGGCGGGCCGCGTGGGAGATGGCCTCGCCGGTGGGCTCCGGGAAGTACGCCCGCCCCGGGGTGAGCGGCACGGGCGGCGCGGCGTCCGGCGAGAACGTGGCCGCCGCGATGTCCTCGGACAGCTCGATGTGCGTGGGCCCGGGCTTCTCCAGGGTCGCGACCCGGAAGGCCTTGCGCACGATCTCGGGAATCAGCTCGGCCTGCCCGACCCGCGTGTTCCACTTCGTGACTGGCTCGAGCATGCGCACGATGTCGACGACCTGGTGGGCCTCCTTGTGCAGCTTGGAGGACGCCGCCTGGCCCGTGATCGCGACCATCGGTGCGCGATCCAGGAACGCGTCGGCGACACCGGTGACGAGGTTGGTGGCACCGGGACCCAGCGTGCCCATCGCGACCGCCGCGCGGCCCGTCAGCCGCCCGTGGACGTCGGCCATGAACGCCGCGCCCTGCTCGTGGCGGGTGGTGATATGGCGGACACCTTCGTGGTGCGACAGTGCATCGAGGACGTCCATGGTCTCCTCGCCCGGGACGGAGAAGACGTAGTCGCAGCCCTCGGCGGCAAGGCAGTCGACGAGGAGGTCGGCGCCGTGCCGGGTCGCGCGGGGTGTGGTCGACATGACCCGCCAAGGGTAGGCCATCGTCCGCCCATCAGGCGGTCCCCGATGACCCGACTCAAAGCGGTGCGCTACGCTCGCGGCCGTTCCCGAGGAGGACCCGTGCGCCCCAGCCTGAACATCCTCGCCCCCGAGCTGATCGAGCGGATCGTCGACGAGGCGAAGCGCGTGCTCGCTGAGGTCGGGATGGAGATCCGCGGGCCGGAGATGCGCCGCCGCCTGCTCGAAGCCGGTCTCCCGACGAATGCCGCGGGCGATCGGGTGCTGTTCCCGCGCGACGTCGTGGAGCGCGCCATCGCCGACGCCCCGAGCGCCTTCACGCTCTTCACGCGCGACTGCGAGCCACATGCGGACCTCGGCGGGGACCGGGTCCACTTCGTCCCGGGTTCCTCGGGGCTCAAGACGCTCGACCACCGAACGGGCCAGGTCCGCCTCGCGAATTCGACCGACTTCGTCGAGTACGTCCGCCTCGCTGACGGCCTCGAGCACATCGCCTACCTCGCGACGGCGTTCTCGACGAACGAGGACATCGAGCCCCAGGTCTCCGACGCCTGGCGCCTCTACATGACCCTGACCAATTCGAGAAAGCCGGTCGTCTCGGGCGCCTTCACCGAGCACGGCGTCGGCCGGATGGTCGAGATGATGCAGCTCTTCCGGGCCGACCGCGCGGACCTCGTCGCCCGCCCGATGTCGATCTTCACGATCACGGCCACGGGCAACTTCCGCTACAGCGAGGACTCGTGCCAGAACCTCATCGACTGCGTGGAGGCCGGCGTGCCCGTCGAGATCGTGCCGGTCACGCTGATGGGCCTCATCGCACCGGTCACCACGGTCGGGGCGACCGTCTTCCACACCGTGGACGTGCTGGCCGGTATCACCATGGCCCAGGTCATCAAGCCCGGGGCGCCGGTCCTGTTCGGCGGGGCGCCGGCCACGTTCCACATGAAGGTGGCGAGCTCGCCGATGTCTGCCATCGAGGCTCTCCAGCTCGATGCCGCCTACGTCGCCGTCGCGAAGTCCCTCGAGCTGCCGTGCCAGTCGTACATGGCCCTCTCCGACGGGCCGATCCTGGACGCCCAGGCGGGTGCCGAGACTTTCGGTAGCGCGCTCATCGCGGCGCTGGCCGGCGTGAACTCGGTCAGCGGTCCCGGCATGCTCGACTTCCTTCTCGTGTTCAGCCTGCCGAAGCTCGTGTTCGACAACGAGATGTGCGGGCAGGCGCTGCGTTTCGTGCGGGAGATCAAGCCGCTCGACGACCTGCCGGTGGACGCCCTGATCGACCAGCTGATGGCCGACCAGCACCTGATCATGGCGGATCACACGATGGCTCACTGGCCGAGCGAGCTGTACCTGCCGTCCACGATCGTCGAGCGCGACAACCGCGAGAACTGGCAGAAGGCCGGGGCCAAGGACACCTACCAGCGGGCGATCGAGGAGGTCGACCACCGGCTCGCCGCGTACCGGCCGCTCGAGACGGATCCCGCGATCGATGCCGAGCTCCGGCGGATCATCGCCTCGGGGCTCGAGTCGCAGACGGAACTGCCGTACGTGCCGCCCGCGGCAGAGCCCACGGCGGCGGCGCTCGCCCAGCAGGCGGGGCCCGTGCGCCGCCGGAACCTGCGGCGCGGCGGCTGACGATCATGTCGGAGGACGGCACCATCGATACACCGTCCGTGCCATCGGACTCGATGCCCGCGGCCCCGATCGGTCGCGAAGGACGTCTGGTTCGCCTCCGTGAGGCCACGCTGGCGGACGCGCCGGTGCTTGACGCGCGCGACGCGGATCCGGCGATGCGCGGGGAATTCAACGATCTGGGCCAACCGTCCCCAAAGCCACTCGCCGACCGGCTCGCGAACGGCAAGCGGATCGTCAGCCCGGAGCGGGGGCGTCTGCTCGTCGAGCAAGTCGACGATGGAGCGGTCATCGGTGACGTGAGCTGGCATCCCGTCCAGTACGGACCCAACGAACAGTCACGCGCCCTCAATATCGGCGTGGCGATCTATCCGGACGCGCGCGGTCGCGGCTTCGGCACGGAGGCGCAACGGCTGCTCGCCGAGTTGCTGCTGGATTCGTTCGCCATCGAGCGCGTCGAGGCGAGCACCGATGTCGACAACGTCGCCGAGCAGCGCTCTCTGGACAAGGCCGGATTCACGCGGGAGGGCGTGACCCGGCGGGCGCAGTATCGCGCCGGGGCGCATCACGACCTCGTCGGCTACTCCTTCGTCCGCGAGGACCTCCAGCGTGGGGCATACGGCGCCCGCGCGGGGCCGCCTGTCGCGGACGAGTGACAGCCGGCGCGGGGACCGCGCCGGCCGTTGTGACTGCTTTCGCCGTGGTGACTTAGGTGTGGTCCGAACGCTGCGGCTCGCCTGTGCCGGGAAGGAGCAGGTCGGCGTCGAAGGCGGCGTCCGCCTCCGACCACTCCCGGCTCTCCTCGCGGTGGGCGACGATGTGGAAGAGGATCCACAGCGCGATCCCGATGATCGCGAGCGGCACCTCGGTGCCCGGGAACGGATAGAGCGGCCCGATGTTCGCCGGGTCGCTGAACGACGTGAGTCCCGTGTTCATGGTGCCTCCCGCGGATCAGGTGACCGGCTCGCCCCGTCTTCGACCGCGAGTCCCTCCTGCTTCTCGATCTGCTCGAAGCCGGTGTAGGTCCGTGCGAAGTACGGGTATGAGGAGTCGGTCGTGTTCGTGTCCAGACCGGCCAGCTCGACGCGGTACGGGACGCGCAAGATGCCGGCGGCCTTGAGGACGCGGGCGAGGACGTAGAACGGGGCGAAGCCAAGGACGCCGAACATGATGACGGCGCCGATGAGGTTGCCGATCGGATTGATGGCCGGGAAGCCGTCCGGCGTGGTGCCGAAGAACGGGGCGGCGCTGCCCGCGAGCGGCGCTGCAGCTGGGTAGCCCCAGAGCAGGAACCCGGCGATGACGACACCGAAAAAGCCGGCGTAGCCGTGGACCGCCACGGCACCGACGGCGTCGTCGATCCTGAACCGGCGCTCCACGTAGTAGTGCATCCGGTACGCGATGGTCGCGCCGACGCCACCGATGATCATCGCCTGGATCGGGTGATACAGGTCGTTGCCGGCGGACGCTGAGATGATGCCGGCCAGGCCAGCGGACAGCGTCCAGAACGGTTGGCCCTTGCTCAGGATGAAGCCCGCCAGCATGCCGCCGGACAGGGACATCAGGAAGTTGAAGGTGATGCCGGACAGGGTCGTCGGCATCAAGTAGATGTTCGTGGCCGAGTAGAACGGCTCTCCTTCCGTCCCGACGTTGAAGACCGGGATATTGCAGGCCGCATAGAAGCCCCAGAAGCCCGTGTAGATGAGCACGAGCCCGAGGCACGCCATCCAGACGTTGTGCGGTGGGATGTTGCGGATCTCGCCGTTCGGCCCGAACTTCCCGATGCGCGGTCCGAGGACGATCAGGACGGCCAGCGCAGCGCCGCCCGCGATGGCGTGGATGACGCCGGATGCGTACGCGTCGTGGTAGCCCATGAGCTGGACCATCCAGCCGTTCGGGGACCAACCCCAGGCGGCATCGATGATCCAGGTCACGGAGCCGATGACGAACGCCATGATCAGGAACGCGCCCGTCCGGACACGCTCGATGATGGCGCCAGAGATGATCGACGCCGCCGTCCACGAGAACAGCAGGAACGCCGCCCAGAAGACGCCGGTGATCCGGTCGCCCATGTTCGGGCCCATGAGCGGCGACCACGGGTAGAAGCCGTCGGCCAGTGGATCGATGCCCATGCCGTTGTTGATGAACGGCCCGTGGATGAACGCGAAGTAGATCCACCAGCCGAAGAAGAAGAACGTGACGGTGACGATCGGGATGACCATCAAGTTCTTGATCAGCACGTGCTGGAGGTTCTTCCGCCGTGCGATCGCGACCTCGTAGGTAGCGAAGCCCACGTGGATCAGGAACATGAAGACGACCGTCACCCAGTAGTAGAACTCGGTGAACAGGACGTTCAGGGAATCGGTCAGATCGGACATACCCTCCCTCACCAGATGTCGGGACGAGACAGCATGCGGCGACACACTCCGGCCACCGCTCGTCGGTCGCGGGACTGGGTCGCCTCGGTCGCCCTCCTTCCTCCCCCTACCGTTCGCCCGGTCGATCCTCCGGATCGAGCTCGACCGTGATGGACAGGAACCGGGCCGGCAGCACGCCGAGGCGCTCCGGCCCGTGTGGGATCCGGCCGTCGAACATCAGGGAGTCCCCGGGGTCCATGTCGTAGGTGTGCCGGCCATACCGATAGACGAATGAGCCCTCGAGGTCGTACAGGAACTCGACGCCGTCGTGCTGGAAGAGCGGGAAGGTCTCCCGCTGCTCGGTCAAGGTGACGAGGAATGGCTGCACTCGCCGCTGGGCGCCCTTGGCCGCGGCGAGCAACTCATAGCGATGGCCGTGACGGGTCCCCTGGCGGATGAGCTCGATGCCATCGCCCGCGCGCACGTAGGACGCGTCGCGCTCCTCCTCGAAGCCCCGGAAGAAGGTGGTGACCGGGATCTCCAGCGCCTGCGACAGGCGCGCCAGCGTGCGCAGGCTCGGGGAGGTCTGAGCGTTCTCGATCTTCGAAATCATGCCGAGCGACAGCCCGGCTCTGTCGGCGACATCCTGGAGGGTCAAGCCCAGCCGTCGCCGTTCCTCGCGCAGACGGTCACCGATGGCCTGGGTGATGGCGTCCTCGAGAAAGGCCGCCTCATCCAGATGCAGGGTCGCGAGGACATCATCCGGTGCTGCCATCCACCGCTCCGCAGGCACCCTCTACCCTCCGAGGTGCCGTGCCGGAGCGTACACCATCAGGAAACAGGATTGTCAGCCGGTCGGCCGGAAGTTGCACGTGAGTGGATGCTGTGCCGTATCATCTTCGCCACGAGTGGAGCGGGGGCCGTCTTCACTGGGTGGTCCGTCGGGTAGCGCTCAACCGGTGGTGGAGTCGACCATGTGTGGCATCGCTGGCTTCCTGTCCAAGCACGACGATCCGGCACCTGTGGGGCGGATCATGTCGGACATGCTCACGAGTCTGGCGCGGCGCGGTCCGGACTCGGTCGGCATGGCCCTCTACCGAACGGAGCCCTCGCCGCGCAGCGCGTGCTGGATCCGGCTCCCCGAGAGCGATCCGCAGGCACACGCGCAGCGGATCCTGACCGGCCTCGCCGGCGTCGGAGACGTCACCCAGGTCGAGCAGCATGAGGGCCTGATGCGCGTCGAGATCGCCACGAGCGCTGATGCCGCCGCCGTCCGCGGCGCGGTCGAGCAGGGTTCGGACGAGATCGAGGTCGTGAGCTACGGCAACCAGCTCGAGCTGGTGAAGCAGGTCGGCCACCCGGACGCCCTGCAGCAGGCTTTCTCCATGGAGTCGTTCCGGGGCAGCCATGCCATCGGGCACACCCGACTCTCGACGGAGAGCCGCGTGGACCTCACCCACTCGCAGCCCTTCTGGACACGGGGCGTGGCCGACGTCGCGACCGTCCATAACGGGCACATCACCAACTATCACAAGCTCAGGCGCATGTACGAGCAGCAGGGCGTCCGCTTCTTTTCCGAGAATGACTCGGAGGTCATCGGCGTCTACCTCGCCGACCAGCTGGGCCAGGGTCTGACCCTGGCGCAGGCGCTGGAGCGCTCCCTCGACGACCTCGACGGATCCTTCACCTACTTCGTCGCGAGCGGCGACGCCATCGGGTTCGCCCGCGACCCGTTCGCGCTGAAGCCGCTAGTCATCGTCGAGACAGATGACTACGTCGCCATCGCCAACGAGGAGATCGCCATCCGCGCGGCCCTCGGCCCGGAGGGCGTCGCGCGCGAACCGTCTGGCCACGTATTCAAGCTCTGGCACCGCACGGACGCGGCGACCTCGGTCGCGGCCTGATGTCGGCCGTCACCGGCCATCCCGCGACCCTCGAACTCGATGCAAGCGACCGGGACATCCGGGATATCAACCGGGACATCCGGTCGGCCCTTGTCGAGGGCCGCGAGACCGTGGTCCGGAACCCTGGGGCGCGGCACAACCTGGGCGTGGCGCTCCTGTCACCGGGCTCAGTCACCTTCGAGGGCAGCGTCGGTTACTACTGCGCCGGGATGAGCGACGGCGCAACCGTCCGCATCCGCGGCAGCGCCGGCTGGGGCGTCGCGGAAGGGATGCTGGCGGGACTGGTCACCGTGGAGGGGAACGCGGGCAACGGTGCCGCCGCGTCCATCCGTGGGGGCACGGTCGTCGTCCATGGCGATTGCGCGGCCCGGGCGGGCATCACGATGAAGGGCGGCCGCCTGCTCATCGGCGGGAATGCCGGCTACATGACCGCGTTCATGATGCAGAAGGGGTACGTCGCGATCGCGGGCGACGCCGGCGAGGCCCTCGCGGACTCGATGTACGCCGGGACGGTCTACGTGGCCGGCGACATCGCCTCGCTCGGCAACGACACCCTCGTCGAGCCGGCCTCGAAGGAGGACCAGGCCATGCTGGAGGCGGCCTTCGCCGAGTTCGGGCTGCCGAAGCCGCGGCCGTTCAGGCGGATCGTCTCCGGCCGCAAGCTCTGGAACTTCGAGAAGCACGAGCTGGACACATGGCGGTCCGCGCTGTGAGCGACCACTCGGTGCCGCGCGATCCGCAGGGGATCCGGACCAGCGCCATCTACACGCCCTCCGTCATCGGTGAGATCCAGGAGAAGGCGGCGCTCGGGCGCTACCTCATCCGAGGGTTTGGCACGCTGCGCAGCCGGCCGCTGCCGTCGCTCGACGACCTGACCTTCCTGCCCGCGTCGCTGACCCGCATCCCCCTGGAGGGATACCGCGAGAAGTGCGTCACCACGACGGTCCTCGGCACGCGCTACGCGGAGCAGCCGATCAGGCTCGATATCCCGATCATGATCACGGGCATGAGCTACGGGGCGCTGTCGCTCAACGCGAAGACCGCCCTGGCCCGGGGCGCCAGCATGGTCGGGGCCTCGACGACCTCGGGGGACGGCGGGATGCTCCGCGCCGAGCGCGAGAACTCGAAGACGATGATCGTCGAGGTCCTTCCCAGCCGTTACGGGGCGAGCGTCCACGACCTTCGGGAGGCCGACGGGATCGAGCTCACCATCGGCCAGGGCGCGAAGCCCGGCACGGGCGGGCTGCTTCTCGGCTCCAAGGTGTCCGAGGAGATCGCCGGCATCCGCGACCTGCCGCCGGGTGTCGACCAACGCTCCCCGGCACGCCACCCGGACTTCCTGGGCCCGGATGACATGACCCTCAAGATCGAGGAACTTCGCGAGGCGACCGATCACCGAATACCGATCTTCGTCAAGATCGGGGCGACGCGCACGTTCGACGACGTCAAGCTCGCCGCGAAGTGCGGAGCTGACGTCGTCGTGGTCGACGGCATGGAGGGCGGTACCGCCGCCTCCCCCGAGATCCTCCAGGACCATACGGGTATCCCGACGCTCGCAGCCATCGTGGAGGCGCGTCGCGGCCTCGAGGATGTCGGGATGTACGGCAAGGTCCAGGTCATCGCGGCGGGCGGCATCCGATCCGGGGTTGATGTGGCCAAGGCCATCGCGCTCGGTGCAGACGCGTGCTACATCGGCACCGCCGCGCTCATCGCGCTCAACTGCAACGCGCCGCTCTACCTCGAGGACTATGAGGCCCTCGGCACGGAGCCCGGCGCCTGCCACCACTGCCATACCGGCCGCTGCCCGGTCGGCATCACGACGCAGGATGCCGACCTGATGGCCCGCCTGCCCATCGATGAGGCCGCAGAGCGCGTCGCGAACTTCATGACGGCCATGACCCTGGAGGTCCAGATGCTTGCCCGCGCCTGCGGCAAGGCCGACATCCACGACCTGGACCCCGAGGACCTCCGGGCCCTGACCATCGAGGCCGCGGCGATCACCGGCATCCCGCTCGTCGGGACCCACTGGGTGCCGGGCGCTCCGACCCCGGCCCACGGCTGAGGCGGGAGTCGGGTGTCCTTCCTCATCGGGTGCCCGCTGTGCGGTCCGCGCGACGTGGCCGAGTTCCGTTACGGCGGTGAGGTCCAGGCGCGTCCCAGCCCCGGGTCGGCGGTAGCGACGTGGTCGGCGTACCTCTACGGGCGGACGAACGTGGCGGGCGTGGAACGGGCCTGGTGGTTCCATCGGGCCGGGTGCCGGCGATGGTTCCAGGCCGAGCGCGACACGCGCACCAACCACGTGCTCCGCGTCGGCTGGACGCTCACACCGGGCCCGGGCGGGACGGCCGATGGCTGAGGCGCGACGGGTCCCCGAGGGCGGGCTTGACCTGCGCCGCGACGAGACCGTCGAGTTCCGCTTCGACGGGCGGCGGCACCGCGCCCTGGGCGGGGACACGATCGCGTCGGCGCTCGTGGCCGACGGTATCGACGTCCTGTCGCGAAGCTTCAAATACCACCGGCCACGCGGTGTGCTGTGCTGCTCCGGGCGATGCCCGAACTGCCTGGTCGATGTCGACGGCGAGCCGAACGTCCGAGCCTGCGTCACGCCGGTCGCCCCCGGCATGCGGGTGCGCAGCCAGAACCGGACGCCCTCGCTGCGATTCGACATCCTCAGCCTGACCGACCGGTTCGACCGGTTCTTCCCGATCGGCTTCTACTACAAGACGTTCATCCGGCCCCGCCGCCTCTGGCCGCTCTACGAGATGGTCCTGCGCCGCGTCGCCGGCCTGGGCCGGATCGACCCGTCCGCCCGGCCCGATCTCCACCCCCGCAGGCGACATCTCCACGCCGATGTCGTGGTCGTGGGTGGCGGGCCGGCCGGCTGTCTCGCGGCGCTCGAGGCCGCCGGCAGCGGGGCGCGGGTCGTGCTCATCGACGACGGCACGGCATTGGGCGGCCACCTCCGCCTGCGGACTCGCGCCGTCTCGAGCGACGCCGACCCGCGCATCAGCGGGCTGTCCGGTCAGGAGGCGGCCGTTCGCCTTGCCTCCCACGTTGCCGCGCAACCCCGGATCGAACACCTGGCGGGTGCGACCGCCATCGGGCTGTACGACGGCGGCCTTGTCGGGGCGGTGCAGGACCGGACCTTCGCCCGGATCCGGGCCGGCCGGATCGTGCTGGCCACCGGTTCCGCGGAGCGGCCGGAGCTGTTCGATGCGAACGACCGGCCCGGGATCATGCTCGCGTCAGGCATCCTGCGCCTCGCCCACCTGCATGGCGTACGAGCGGGGACCTCCGCGGTCGTGGTGACGGACGACGACCACGGCTGGCGCCAGGCCGCCGAGCTGGTGGCGGCAGGGATCGGCGTGCGCGCGGTCATCGACGCGCGGACCGACGGCGACAGCGGCGCGCTGGTGGCGGATGCGGCCGCCGGGCTCGTCGCTGGCGGCACGGAGGTTCTGACCGGCGCGACGATCCTCGGCTCGACCGGTCGGGCACGGGTGACCGGCCTGCGGGTCCGCGCCGCGGACGGCACTGAGCGCACCCTGGCGACGGCTCTCGTCGCGATGGCCACCCGGCCCGAACCGGTCGTCACGCTGGCCGCCCAGGCGGGGATCGCACTGGCCTTCGAGCCGCGGCTGGCCGAATGGATCCCGAGCGGCGGCTCCCCCGATGTCCTGGTCACCGGCCACATGACCGGCCTCCTCGATGATGCCCTCATCGGTGCGGACGCCGTCCTCACCGGGCGGCTCGCGGCGACAGGCGCGCCATCAGGAGGCTCGCCGGTCGCCCCGCTCCCGGCCGTCGAGGCGCACGGTGCCTCGGTCGCCGCCGCGATGGCGGCGCTTCCGGAACCCGCCGCGACCGCGGTACCGGTGGGGCGCAAGGCGTTCGTCTGCATCTGCGAGGACGTGACCACCAAGGAGCTGGCCCAGGGTGTCCGGGAAGGGTTCGACTCGCTGGAGATGCTGAAGCGCTACAGCACGGTCACGATGGGCCCGTGCCAGGGCAAGCAGTGCCATGGCAACGCCGCGCGGATCACCGCGGCGGCGACCGGGACCTCGCGCGAGGCGACCGGGCTGACGACCTTCCGGCCACCGGTCCAGCCAGTGCCGATGGCCGTGCTCGCCGGGCCCCACCTGGACCCCGTGCGGCGGACGGCCCTGCACGATCGTCACGACGCGCTCGGTGCGACGTGGATGGACATGGGCGACTGGAAGCGGCCCCTGCACTACGGTGACATCGACACGGAGGTCCGCTCCGTCCATGAGCGGGTCGGCCTGATCGATGTGTCCACCCTCGGCAAGCTCGACGTGCGAGGCCGCGACGCCGCCACCTTTCTCGACTGGCTCCATCCGAACCGGTTCAGCGACCTCAAGGTGGGCCGCATCCGCTACCGGGCGATGACCGACGATGCCGGGATCATCCTGGACGACGGCACGGTGGCGCGTCTTGGTGACGACCGATTCTTCGTCACGACCGGCACGGGCAGCCTGGATGCGGTCGACGGTTGGCTCCGCTGGTGGCTTGCCGCGTCGGACCGCCGGGTCGACGTCACCAACGTGACCGCCCGCTTCGCGGCGATGAACCTCGCCGGGCCACGGGCACGGGAGGTCCTCGCCAACCTCACGGACGTGGACGTCTCCGCGGAGGGCCTGCGCTACCTCGACGCTCGCGAGGGCCTCGTTGCCGGGGTCCAGACGACCATCCTGCGCATCGGCTTCGTCGGCGAGCTGGCCTACGAGCTCCATGTCCCGGCCGACCAGGCCGCGCATGTGTGGGACGCCCTGATGGCGGCGGGCGCGGACGCCGGGATCCGGGCGTTCGGCGTGGAGGCCCAGCGGGTGCTCCGTCTCGAGAAGCAGCACGCGATCGTCGGCCAGGACACCGACGCCCTGTCCGATCCGCGGGGCGCTGCGATGGGCTGGCTCATCAAGGGCGAGCGCCCCGACTTCATCGGGCGGGACGCGTTCGCCGCGTCCGCGGAGCACGGGTCGCGCGACATCCTCGCGGGGTTCGAGATGATCGGCACGGCCGTGCCCGCCGAAGGTTCGGCGGTCATCCGCGACGGCCGCTACATCGGCAGGGTCACGAGCAGCAAATGGAGCCCGACACTCGGCAAGGCCATCGGGCTCGCCTGGCTGCCCGCGGAGGACGCCATCGACGACCGGGCCATCACCGTGCGGCTGGGCACCGGGCGCGAG
>CAZFXH010000100.1:0-2310 GCA_964522905.1 uncultured Anaerolineaceae bacterium | reverse complement strand
AGGCCTTCTCGACGGGCACTTCGAGGTCGATGAGGCGGGAGGTCATGCGCGTGCAGGATAGCGTGCTCGCGTGATGACGCCCGTGCAGCGCCCCTGGCGGGTCAGGCTCGGGCGAGCATAAGCGCCCGATCGAAGGGGTCGGTCTCGGTGGCGTCCAGCCACGCGATGTCGGGTTCGCTGCGGAACCAGGTCCGCTGGCGCTTCGCGAAGGCGACGTTTCGCTGCGCATCGGTCGCGACGGCCTCGTCCAGGGTCCGGCGGCCGTCGGCCACGTCCCAGGCCTCGCGGTAGCCGATCGCCGAGAACGCCGGCAGGCTCGGGTCGTACCGCTCGCGCAGCGCGACGGCCTCCTCGATGAGCCCGTCTTCGAATTGCTGGCGCGCCCGGCCCGCGATCCGGCGTCCGTGCTCCTCGCGTTCGACGGTGAGCCCGATCCACGTTACGGGTCCGTCGTAGCCACGCGGTTCGGGCCGCGGGCCGTCCCCTCGCAACTCGGCGATCTCCAGGGCACGCAGGACGCGGCGCGGGTTCGCAGTGTCGGTCTGGGCGGCGAGGGTCGGTGCGACTGTCTCGAGGCGAGCAGCCAGGGCTGGCAGGCCAACGGCAGTAAGCTCATCCTCCAGTCGCCGTCGCAGGTCGGGGTCGTCCGGTAACGCGTCGAGGTCCATGCCGCGCGCCACGGCCCGCAGATACAGCCCGGTGCCGCCGACGAGCAGCGCCACGCCGTCGCGCGCGGCCACTCCGGCAAGAACGCCGCGTGCATGCGCGACGAAGTCGGCCAGCGCGAACCGTTCCGGTGGATCGACCAGGTCCAGGCCCGCGTGCGGGACGCGCACCCGGTCCGTCGCTCCCACCTTGGCCGTGCCGATATCGAGCCCGCGATAGACCTGCCGGGAATCGGCCGAGATGACCGTGGCGGGCCGGCCTTCCGCGATGAACGCCTCCGCGAGCCGGATCCCGAGCTCGGTCTTGCCGGTCGCGGTCGCGCCGGCGACGACGACGAGCGGTGGGGCGTCGGCCATCTGGCCATACTGCACGAGCGATGCCCTTCCCGCACGTGTTCGAGCCGGTCGCGCTGCGCCACAAGACCCTGACCAACCGGATCACCTTCGGGGCGCACACGGCCAACATGGCCGAGGCCGGGCTGCCCGGCGATCGACACATCGGCTACTACCGGGAGCGCGCGCTGGGTGGCGCCGGGATGATCGTCGTGGAGCCCGTCCCGGTCCATCGGACCGCGGTCCTGACCCGTGGCAACTTCCGCCACGGTGACGATGCGGTCGTCCCCCACTTCCGCCGCCTGACCGACGCCTGCCGCGCGGCGAACCCGGACGTCGTGATGATCCAGCAGCTGTACCACGTCGGTCAGCACGGGGACGCGGATAACTCGTTCGCGCCCAACTGGTCGCCGTCGGGGCTGCCGTCGTACCACGACGCGGACGGCAGTCACGCGATGACCGAAGCCGAGATCCACGAGGTCATCGACGGGTTCGTCACGAGCGCTCGGCGGGCCCAGGAGGCGGGGTTCGACGGGGTCGAGATCTTCGCCGCCTACCACGCCCTCGTCGACCAGTTCTGGACGCCGTGGTCGAACCGGCGCAGCGACGACTGGGGCGGCTCATTCGAAGGTCGGATGCGCTTCTCGGCGACGATCCTCGAGCGGATCCGCTCCGCATGCGACAACGACTTCATCATCGGCCTGGCGGTGAGCATGGACGAGCGCTCAAAGCCGACGTTGTCGATGGCCGAGCTCGCCGATATCGTCGCCTGGCACGACGCGGGGCAGGCGATGGACTACGTCACGTGCGGCACGGGCTCCTACTTCGACTTCTACCCCATCATCCCGGTCTCGCTCTACGAGCCGCAGCTCGGTGTCCCGTTCGCGGCCGCGCTCAAACGGGTGGTCAGGCATGCCCTCGTGCAGGCCGAGAGCCACATCCGGACCCCGGAGGCCGCGGAGGCGGTCCTCGCGAACGGTCAGGCCGATCTCGTCAGCATCGTGCGTGGCCAGATCGCCGATCCGCACATGGTCGCCAAGGCCCGAGCGGACCGCGCCGCGGACGTCCGGCCGTGTATCTCGTGCAACCAGATGTGCTGGGGCCGGCGCTCGCGCGACTACTGGATCTCGTGCCTGGTCAACCCGTCGGCAGGGCGCGAGTTCGAGTGGGATGGCGACCGGTTCACGGCGGCCGCGACGCCGCGCAGCGTGCTCGTGGTCGGGGGCGGGCCCGCAGGCCTGGAAGCCGCCCGGGTCTCGGCCGAGCGCGGCCACCGAGTGACCCTCCTCGAACGCGGCTCCGAGCTCGGCGG
>CAZFXH010000099.1:0-1554 GCA_964522905.1 uncultured Anaerolineaceae bacterium | reverse complement strand
GCTGTTCGACGCGACCATCGAGGCGACCGAGGAGGCGATCGTGAACGCGCTGGTCGCCGCGACGACCGTCGTCGGGCGCGACGGCATCACGGCCCACGCGCTCCCCCACGACCGATTGCGCGAGGTGATGGCCGCGCACGGCCGGTGAACGCCGGGCCACAGACTGGGGCAACGAGCCGACGCGCGCGAATCCTTGCCAAATGTTCGCGTGGCCGGCACGTGGCGAGCTTCAGCCACCACCCTGACCCCGGCGGGGGCCAGATTCCCGCCAGATGGTCGTGCTGGCGGACAGATGTCAAGGAATCCAGTGTCGAAGGGCGGTCACGAGCCCGAAATGCCGCCGCGGGCTCGTCACGTGCCGCCACGACGAACAAATGACAAGAACGGGGCGAGTCGAACCCCTCGCTGGACGCTCCGACCCTCGGAACGACGTCCGCGGCGCCGGGACGGCCCCAGCGGCGCCGCCGACGTTTCGATGAAGGGCTACTCGGCGGCGACGGCGACCGGCTTCTCGATCGGCACGCCGATCAGGCTGCCGTACTCCGTCCAGGAGCCGTCGTAGTTGCGGACCCGCTCGTAGCCGAGCAGCTCGTGCAGCACGAACCAGCTGTGCGACGAGCGCTCCCCGATTCGGCAGTAGGCGATGACGTCCTTGTCGGGAGTCACGCCCTTGTCCTCGTAGAGCGCCCGGAGATCGTCGGCGTCCTTGAAGGTGCCGTCCTCCCTGACCGTCTGCGCCCACGGGATCGAGGCGGCGCCCGGGATGTGCCCGGGTCGCTGGGCCGTCTCGCTCATGCCGGGGGGCGCGATGATCTCGCCGTTGTACTCGGCCGGCGAGCGGACGTCCACGAGCGCGAGCTCGGCGTCGCCGAGGCGGGGCAGGATGTCGTCACGATAGGCGCGCAGCGTGAAGTCGGGCTCGGGGAGGTCGTATCCGGTGGCCTCGTGTGCCGGCACGTCGGTGGTGAGCGGCAGGCCGTTGTCCAGCCAGTACTTGCGCCCGCCGTTGAGGATCCGCACGTCGTTGTGGCCGTACAGCTTGAGCTGCCAGTAGGCCCATGCCGCGAACCAGTTGTTGTTGTCGCCGTAGAGCACGATCGTCGTGTCCGGGCCGATCCCGGACTCGGACAGCAGCTTGCTGAAGTCCTCGCGCGATGCGATGTCGCGGCGGATCCCGTCGGCCAGCTGGCTGGTCCAGTTCCAGGCGACGGCCCCCGGGATATGGCTCTGCTCGTACGAGGTCGTGTCGACATCGACCTCGACGAAGCGGACGTTCGGGTCGTTGGCGCGCGCCTGCGCCCAGTCGGCGTCGACGAGGGCGTCGTCGGTGGCGTAGCCGGTGGTCATCTGGGATCCCTCCTTGGGTGGCTGGCGCGGTGCGATGCGCCGGTGCGACTTGATGGAGCGTGTCGGGGTCGCGGCGAGCTGGTCAGTCGCCCGATGGTCGGTCGCGACGGCTGAACTCGGCAAGCCGCTCGGTACAGTCGGCCGCCACGCGCTGCGCCTGGCGCACGATCCAGGGATCGACGCGGCTCGAATCCTCGATGGTCAGGA
>CAZFXH010000098.1:0-1696 GCA_964522905.1 uncultured Anaerolineaceae bacterium | reverse complement strand
CCCGACCCGTGGCGCTTGCTCCGGACGATCACGTCGAACGCGATCTCCACGACGACCGTCGGCTCGACCTGTCGGTAGCGCCCGTGCGTGGCGATCGTGTGTGCCTCGAACCACTTCGTCATCTCGGCGATCTCGGCGTCCGTCAGGCCGCTGTAGGCCTTGCCGATGTTCGCGAGCTTCCCGCTCGACGTGTCGCGCACCGCGAACGTGTAGTCGCTCAGGACACCGTGCCGCTTGCCGTGCCCGACCTCGACCCCCACGACGACGCAGTCGATGGTGGCGAGCGCCTTCTTCATCTTCAGCCAGCCAAGTCCGCGACGGCCGGGCGAGTAGATGCTCGCCGGGTCCTTGACCATGAGGCCTTCGTTGCGCCGCCCGCGCGAATCGGCGAAGGCGACCTCGAGCGCGTCGACGTCGATCGCCACACCGAGATGAGAGCGGATGAAGCGCCCACCCGACTCGACCAGCGGAAGGTCGAGGACGTCGAGACGCCGGCGTCGTTCGCGCAGCGGCTCGCGCAGCAGCGGCTCGACCGTGGCGTCGCCGTCGGGGTCGTCGCCGGGGCCGAGCGCGAGCAGGTCGAAGGCCACGAAGATCACGGGCACCTCGGCCCGGATGGCGGCCGACGGCGACTTGCGCCCGAGCCGCGCCTGCAGGCTCTGGAAGGGCAGCACGAGGCCTTCCTTCCAGGCGAGGATCTCGCCATCGACGACGCCGGTCCAGGGGAGCGGCCGGGCAGCCTCGACGACCTCGGGGAACTGCGTGCTCACGTCGTTGAGGTCACGCGAGTACAGGCGGACATCCGTCCCGCGCTTGTGAAGCTGGGCCCGGATGCCGTCGTACTTGTCCTCGACCCAGACCTCGGGACCGAGCCGCGTGAGGATCTCGGCGGCGTCCTCCGCCGGTGAAGCGAGCATGAACTTGAGCGGATGGAAGACGGCGAGCTCCGCGTCGTCGAGGCGGTCGTCGCGGGCCAGCTCGGCGAGTCGGCCGACGTTGCCGGTCAGCATGCCCGCCCACTTGACCGCGTCGAGCGGGCGGTCGAACGCCTTCGCGATCGCCGCCTCGACGAGGCCCTCCCGAAGGCCGATCCGAAGCTCCCGGCCCAGGACCTTGACGATGCCCTTCGCGGTGGCGGGATCGCTTCGGGCGAGGAGAGCGCCGAGCAGCCGCGCCTTGGCGGCCGGGCCCGAAGCCGCCTCGACCGCGGTAAACGTGGCCGCCACCTCGGGGAGGGTCGGCGAGGTAACGGAACACGACGTAACCGGCAGGGTTTCCGTTCCGGTCTCGATAGACCGCACCGTGGCGAGTGTCCTTCTGCCAGACCAGTTCCCAGGCACGGCCCGGGCGGTGGAGCTGTCCTGTCTGCTTCGGAGCCCAACGATCATACACGGCCACTGCCGCCGCGCGGTCCTCTTCCGACTCCACCATACTCACGCGTGAGCGTCCGGGATCATCGGGGAGGGCCGACGGCGGGATCCTGTACTGTTGGATCTCTCCGGCGATACCGTAGCCGAGTTTCCGATAGTAGGCACTCCGGAAAGGATAGAGCGCCGTGGCAAGGTCGCCACGTTCGCGAGAGTGCGCGAAGGCGCTGGCGATGAGCCTTCCAGCGATACCCCGACGCCGGGCCGTCGCCGAGATCGCTACCGTTCCGAGGCCCATGATCGGAATGACCCGCTCTCCTATCCACTGC
>CAZFXH010000097.1:0-10510 GCA_964522905.1 uncultured Anaerolineaceae bacterium | reverse complement strand
ACCCTTCGCCGGAGACCACTACGAGCGTGTCCGATGGTTTGTCGTCGACCGCCCGGACGGGCATCGGCACTCTGCCGGACGGTCCAGTCACGTGCCCCTAGATCGGGCTTGACTCCGGACTACGTGACGCTGGTCCGGATCGCAGCTCCGCTGCATGACGCTTCCACTACCCGCGAAGCGGAGGTAGCTTCCACGCTCACCTTACTGCCTAAGCAGCGAGGGCGAGAGTCGACTGGCGGTTGCCAGGTACTTCGTTTTGCTGCCTGATTAACGAGGCCTGAGCAGCATCCTCGGCTCGCGCTCTCCGGTATCTGGGCCCTGTCGAAACCACGCATCCCCACGTGACCGAACACCGGTTCGGTTTCGTATGGTACCACGAAGGGCCCTGGACCCCGGACGACCGAGCCATCCGCCGAGGCACGCCGACGCTGCTATCGTTGGTACTGGCCGAACCTCCTCGAAGCGAGGACGGGGGACCCACTTCCTGGGGCGAATCGCACGACGCGACGGCGGACCCACGCCGAGCCCGACAGCTCACCTCGCAGGCCAGCAGGGCTGCTTCGAGGTACGTGGTGTTCCGGTCGCCTGCATTCAACCCGTCGCCGAACCGGCGTGCGCTCGGGCGCAATCTCGCGCTCGACCTCGTCGCGGCGGTGGGCGTCGGCGTTTCGATGGCACTGGTCACGGCACTCCTGCCCACGATCGCGCGGCGGGGCGGGCTCGAGCCGCTCGGGCTGTCTGCGCTGGCTGCGGCGCCGTTCGTGGCGAACCTGCTCAGCGCGTTCGCCGGACGGTTCGGGCCACGATCGTCCGCGCAGCTGGCCCTCATCCGCGGCGTCGGCGCGGGCTCCCTTTTGCTCGTGTTCGTGCTGCCGATCGCGCCCGTGATGATCGCCGTGGCGTTCGTCTTCTGGATGAGCCTCTCGTTCGGCGGGCCGTTCCACCTCCGCCTCTGGGGCGCGATGTACCCGGCTCGGCTGGTCGGGCGGGTCGTCGGGTTCATCGGTATGGGTCGGGCCGCCGCCGGTGCCCTCGCCGCGTTCGCTGGCGGCGTGGTCGCCGATCGTTTGGGCGGCCCCACGGCCGTCGCCATCGCGGGGGCCGTGGGGGTCGCATGCGCGGTCGCGTATGCCGGCCTGCGCGCGCGATCCGCGGAACGGGCCCCGTCCTTCTCGGCCCGCGGCTCCATCCGTGCGCTCCGCGATCGCCCGCTCCTCGGCAAGGTGGCACTGGCCCAGGGCTTCTACGGCGGAGGCCTCATCGCGGCCGTTCCGCTGTACGCCCTCGTCCATGTCGACCGGCTCGACCTGCGGCTGTCCGATGTCGGCGTGATCGGGATCATGGCCGCCCTCGCGACGACCATCTCGTTCCCGATCTGGGGCGCCGTTGCGGACCGGCACGGCGGGCTGTGGGCGCTTCGCTTGGGCAGCAGCCTCGGCGTCGTCGGGCTGATCGGATACGCCTTCGCACCCCAGGTCGCCATCCTGTGGGTCATGGCCGTCGGCTACGGCGCCGCGAGCGCGGCCGTCGATGTCGGCATCGCTTCGATCGTCAGCGACCAGACGCCGCTCGCTTCGCGCGCGGCCGCCATGGCCGGCTGGAACGCGATCACGGGTGCCCGCGGGATCGCGGCCGCGTTCCTCATGAGCGCCCTACTGCAGCTCGGGGTCGTAGACGTCACGTCGGGCCTGCTGCTGTGCGCGGTCGCGTCGGCCGTGGGCGTGGTGCTGTTCGCACGGGTCGACGCGAATGCACCGGAGCGCGTGCCGGTTCCTCGTTCCGTGCCACACGCGGCGCCGGCGCGATCCGCATAGCGAGATCAGGCCGCGGGCGACCCGCCCCGCCACCCCGGACCGCCGCTACGATGCGGCCATGCGACTGACGGCGTGGGAGGAGGAGCGCCTCCTGATCTTCACGGCGGCCGAGCTGGCGCGGCGTCACCGTGATCGGGGCCTGCTGCTGAATGCGCCGGAGGTCGTGGCGCTCATCTGCGACGCGATGCTCGAGGCGGCCCGGGCCGGTGCGACCTACGGCGCGGCGGAGTCGGCCGGCCGCGAGGCGGTCACGGCCGAGCAGGCGCTCCCCGGAGTGGCCGCCCTCGTCGACGAGGTTCGGCTCGAAGTCCTGCTCGATGACGGTGTCCGGCTCATCGTCCTGCGCGAGCCGCTGGGCCCGGCGGGGGACGACCCGCCCGGCGCGACCCGCCAGGCGCCCGGGGAGGAGCGCAACGACGACCGCGAACGCATCAGGCTCGAGGTCCGCAACGCCTCGACTCGCGTGGTGCGGGTGTCGAGTCACTACCCGTTCGAGCGCGTGAACCCACGGCTCGAGTTCGATCGACGGCGCGCTTCCGGCTTCCGGCTCGACCTCCCGGCAGGCTCGACTGAGCGCTGGGGCCCTGGCGAGACCCGGACCGTGGAGCTGGTGCGTCCGAAGTGAAGGGCCTCTCCCCCGCCGAGCGTCTCGCCCGCTACGGTCCCACGACCGGCGATCGGGTCCGCCTGGGCGACACCGACCTCTGGGTCCGCGTCGAGGACGACCGTCAGGCTCCGGGCGACGAGCCGATCTGGGGTTACGCCAAGACGATGCGGCCGCGCTCGACCCAGGGCCGCCCGAGCGACTCCGAGCTGGACGTCGTCATCGCCGGAGCCTTGGTGCTCGATCCCCTCCTCGGTGTCGTCAAAGCCGACATCGGGATCAAGGACGGCCGCATCGTCGGCGTCGGCCGGGCCGGGAACGATGAGATCAGCGCGGAGATCGAGCTGCGCATCGGTCCGCACACCCAGCCGATCATGGGCTACGGCCTCATCGCAACGCCCGGCGCCATCGACAGCCATGTCCACCTGATCTCGCCCGAGCTGCTGCCCGCGGCGCTGTCGGGCGGCGTGACGACGCTGATCACGGCGGGGTTCGAGGAACCGCCATGGGTCATGGCCCGGACGCTGGCGGGCATCGCGGACTGGCCGCTCAACATCGGCCTGCAGGCGTGCGCCCGGGCGGAGGAGGACGCCTCGCTCGACGCGCTCCTGGAGGCTGGGGCCTGCGGCTTCAAGATCCACGAGGACTATGGCGCCTACCCGGAGCTCCTCGACCACACGCTCCGCTATGCCGACGCGCACGACGTGAGCGTCTCGCTCCATACCGACGGGCTGCACGAGAGCGCCGAGCTCGAGGATACGGTAGCCGCGATCGCCGGCCGAACGGTCCACGCATATCACGTCGAGGGCAGCGGCGGTGGTCACGTGCCCGACGTCATCGGTCTCGTCCGGGAGCCGAACATCATCTGCTCGTCGACGACGCCGACCGTGCCGTGGGGCGTCAATGCCGCCTCCGAACAGGTCCCGATGATCGTCCTGAACCACGGCGCGTCGTTCGCGGTCGCCGAAGATGTCGAACTCGTGCAGGAGCGGGTGCACCCGGCCACGATGGCCGCGGAGGGGCCGCTCCACGAGCTCGGGGCGATCGCCATCGTGAACTCGGACTCGCAGGGCATGGGCCGGATCATGGAGACGGTCCGGCGCACCTTCCAGCTCGCCCACGTGATGGGCTCGTGGTCCGGCGCCGCGCCGGCCGCCGATCCGTACGACGCGAACGAACGCGTGCTGCGCTACCTCGCGAAGGTCACGATCGAGCCGGCGATCACGCACGGGATCGTGGACCACGTCGGCTCGCTCCGGCCCGGTCGCCTCGCCGACATCGTCCTGTGGCAGCCGGCGTACTTCGGCGTGAAGCCCGCGGTCGTGCTCAAGTCCGGTATGGCGGCCTGGGGACCCGTGGGCGAGGGCAACGCCACGGTCGAGGGCGCGGAGCCGACGCGCTATCGGCCCGACTGGGGCGGAATCGGACGGTCGGCAGCCTCCCTGTCGACGACGTTCGTGTCGTCTCGGGCGGTGGGCTCGCCGGCGCTTCGTCGTCACGGCCGCACCCTGATCGCGGTCAAGCGGACACGCGGCCTGACACGCGAGTCGCTGGCCAGGAATCGCGCCGTCGCCGCCATCGAAGTCGACGTCCGCGACGGCACCGTGACCCTCGACGGACGTCCCTTGGCGGTCGACGCGGTCCCTGAGGTGCCCCTGAGCCGTCGCTACCTGCTCAGGTAGCGACCGACGGCGATCAGCGGCCGCGCTGGATGTCGGCGAGTTGGCGGGCCATGTCGCGTTTCGAGTCGCGGTCGGCGATGTCACGGCGCTTGTCATGGAGCTGCTTGCCGCGGGCCAGTCCCAGCTCGATCTTGGCCTTCCCGCGGGTGAGATAAAGCCGCAGCGGGACGATCGTCTGGCCCTTGGCCTTGGCCCGCCCCAGCAGCTCATCGATCTGCTTTCGATGGAGCAGCAGCTTTCGGGTTCGCTTGGGGTCGTGGTTGTACCGGTTGCCCTGCTCGAACGGGGCGATGTCGGCCCCGATGAGCCACGCCTCGCCGTTCTCGATGCGGGCGTACGCATTGGCGATGTTGGCCTTGCCGGCCCGGATCGACTTGATCTCCGTGCCGGTCAGCACGAGGCCGGCCTCGAACGTGTCGTCGATCGTGAACTCGTGGCGGGCTTTTCGGTTGAGGGCGACGGTCGAATCGTCGCGCATGTGATGGCTCCTGTCGGGCGTGGAGGGAAGGATAGGTTGCGAACGCACGAACGCCGGTCCTATTCGGACCGGCGTTCGAGTTGCTTACCCACCCACAGGGTGTCCGACTAGACGGCCATCTCCTGCGAGGTGGTGCAGCTACGCGTACTGTCGATCACTGCACATCACCTCCTTTCGTTCCCAGGAACCGTACCTGAACACGGTTGCGAGCGCAAGAGTGGGGAGGCCGGCGATCCGGTGCTATGCGGCGGCGCGCAGCGACCTCCCCGTGGCCGATCCGCCGAGCAGCTCGAGTGCCCGGTCGAGCGTGGGGTCGGTGCCCGGGTCCAGCTCGGCTGGGAGCTCGACCGGCACCTCTGGCACCAGGCCGATCTCGTGGATCGAGCGCTTGTTCGGCGTCAGCCAGCGGGCGATCGTCAGGCGGAAGGCGCCGCCCTCGCCGGTCAGCTCCTGCCACTGCTGGACCGTCCCCTTGCCGAACGACGTCTGGCCCACGAGCGTTGCCCGCCCCACGTCCTGCAGGGCTCCCGCGACGATCTCGCTCGCGGACGCAGTGCCGCCATCGATCAGGCACACGATCCGGATGTCGTCGCTCGTGGCCATGCCCCCCGGCTGGGCGTCGGTCGAGACCTGCGTGCCCGCCGCGTCCTCCTCCCAGAAGATCGGGCCGGAGGCGATGAACTGGCTGGCCACGCCCCGCGCGGCCGTCACGTACCCGCCGGGATTGCCGCGGAGGTCGAGGATGAGCTTCGTACGGTCAGCGCTCAGGTGCCCCCGGAGTGCGGCGGCGAGCTCCGTGGCGCCCCGATCCGAGAACCCGTTGAGCCGGACGTATCCCACTGCCCCGTCGGCATAGTCGCGGGACACGACCTCTTCCTGCAGGATCACGTCGCGGACGATCTCGAGCGCGAACGGCTCCTGGTCCGCGCGCTGGATGCTGAGCGTGACGATGCTGCCCTTTGGTCCGCGGATCCGCTCACGGACGGCGTCCACGTTCAGCCCGTCGAACGGCACGCCATCCGCGGCCAGGATGAAGTCCCCGGTGCGGAGATCGGCCCTCGCCGCGGGCGAGCCCGCGAGCGGTGCGACGATCACGAGCCGGCAGTCCGGCGCGATCGTCGCGCAGCCCTGGGTCCCATCGGCGGCCTGGGTCGCGATCTCGATGCCGATGCCCTCGAACTCGCCGCTGATCCCCTGGAGCGTGTCGTGGTACTCCTCCGAGGTCAGATACGAGGAATACGGGTCGCCGAGGGCATCGATCATCCCGCGGATGGCGCCCTGGACGATGGTGTCGCGGTCGACCTCGCCCCCGGCGTAGCGCTCGTTGATCGTGTGGTACGTGTCCCAGAACGGACGGAAGGCGGCGTCCTCGCTCACCGGCGTGCCGGGCTCGAGCGCGGTCTGGCGACCCATGGAGTAGCCGGACATGAACAGTGCGCCCCCGGCGAGCAGCGCGACGATGACGATGGCCATCAGCAGGACCGGGGAACTGCGACGGGCAGCGGTCGGGGCGGTCGGGGCGGTCGGGATGGTGTTGGGGACGTCCGGTCCTCCAGGAGGTCCGGGATCGGGTTGCGACATCGCGGTCTGGACCCCAGCGCGCCCTAGCGGATGAGGTACGTGCGGACGGACACCCACGACCCAAGGATGCCCAGGCCGACGCCCGTGCCCATGACCAGCGTCACGAGATCGCGCGTCAACGAACCGACCTCGAGCGGCAGCACGCGGAAGAACTCGACCATGAAGCCGCTCAGCGGGTCGGCCGCCGCGGCCAGGATGGCCAGCGTGAGGGCCGCCCCGAGGAACCCGACGAACGCGCCCTCGAAGATGAACGGCCAGCGGATGAACGCGTCCGACGCCCCGACGAGGCGCATGATCTCGATCTCCTCCGCCCGCGCGAAGACGGCCAGGCGGATCGTGTTCACGATGATGAACAGCGCTATCACCCCGACCACCAGGAGGAGGACCGTTCCCGAGGTGCGCAGGATGTTCGTCACGGTCAGGACCCGCTCGACGAGGTCCTCGATGTTGATGACGTTGCGGATGGCCGGATCCGCGCGCAACACGTCGCCGACCGTGCGCACGGCCGACGGATCGACGAGCTTGACCTCGAGGCTGGCAAACAGCGGGTTGCTGTCGAGGTACTGGGTCAGGTCCTCACGGCCCTGCACCTCCATCGAATCCTGGAAGCGCTGGAGCGCCAGCTCCCGGGTGATGTATTCGACCGTGTCGACCTCGGGCATGGCCTCGAGCTCTGCCTGGAGCGTCGCCACCTGGCGATCGCTCACGTTGGGCTGGAGGTAGGCGACGACCTCGACCTTCTGCTCCGTGAACTCGAGCCCGGCCAGCAACCCGGTCTGGATGATGAAGAACCCCGCGAGGAGCAGCAGCATCAGGACCATCGTGGCCGTGGCTGCCAGGCTCATCAGCGCGTTGCGCCAGAAGCCCTGCCACGCACGCCGGATGCTGAAGAACAGGAAGGAGATCACGAGCCGTCAGTCCTCACGGTGATACGCGCCACCGACCTCGTCGCGGATGACCCGGCCCTCCTCGAGCGCCACGACCCGCTTGCGGAGGGCCGTGACGACCTCGGCGTTGTGCGTGGCCATGAGGACCGTGACGCCGAGCTCGTTGATGCGCAGGAGCAGCTGCAGGATCTCCCAGCTGATGAGTGGATCGAGGTTGCCGGTGGGCTCGTCGGCGATGATCAGGCGCGGGTCGTGCACGAGCGCACGGGCGATGGCCGTCCGCTGCTGCTCGCCGCCCGACAGCTGGTTGGGCGTCTGCTTGGCCTGCGCGGACAGGCCGACGATCGCGAGCACCTGGTCGACGGCGGGCCGGATCTGGCGGCGCGGGTAGCCGGTCACCTCGAGCGCGAAGGCGACGTTCTCCCAGACGGTCTTGGTCGGCAGCAGCTTGAAGTCCTGGAAGATGATCCCGATCTTGCGACGCATGCGGGGCACCTGCCGCCGCGGCAGTCGGGCCAGGTCCTGACCGTCCAGGACGACCTCGCCGCGGCTGGCGATCTCGTCGCGGATCAGGAGCTTGATGAGCGTTGACTTACCCGCGCCCGATGGCCCGACGAGGAAGACGAAATCGCCTTCGGGGATGACGAGATCGATGTCGCGCAGGGCGATCTTGCCGTTCGGATATCGCTTCGTGACGTCGTGCAGCACGAGGACCGCACGATCGGGCACGGCCTGGTCACGGCCGCGATCCAGGATGCGGCGGCGAAGCGATCGCGCCGGCGCCGGCGCGGGGGCGATGGACACTCAGAACTCCGTGAGGGGGGCAGGGCGACACGCGTCGCCGCCGACTCCGGTCGGCTCGACTCCTTCCGCGGGTACGGCACGAGGAGCCACGTAGGT
Source organism: uncultured Anaerolineaceae bacterium (assembly GCA_964522905.1). Lineage (GTDB taxonomy): Bacteria > Chloroflexota > Limnocylindria > Limnocylindrales > CSP1-4 > SPCO01. The sequence goes on along the minus strand of CAZFXH010000097.1, from coordinate 2,564 downwards.
CCCGAGGCTACCACCGGGCCCATGACCGGGCAAACAGGACGATGGTGCCGCCAGGCACCGCCCTCTCGTCAGAGGAGACCGGGGGAGATGGGCAAGTAGCGGGTCAGGTCGGCGAACGGGCGATCCCAGCACAGCAGCACCGGGAACTGGTCCAGGCGGAAGCCGGCCTGGAGCGCCGGCACGATCGCCCGATCGGCCGTCCCCGGCAGCCACAGGGCGAAGGCCCCGCGCGGCGTCACCGCGTTCGATAGGTGGCCCAGGACCGGGGCAAGGAGCGCCTCGTCGCGCACGGCGACTGGGCCGATCCGGCCGGCTTCGGTTGCGTAGCCGTAGGCGATCGGCTTGCCGTCGGGGCCGTGGTAGAGCCAACCCGTGCGGCTCTCCTGGCGCAGGAACCGGTGATCGGCGGGATGTGCGACGCCCAGGACCTCGCGGTCGAGCGCGTCAACCGCTGACGCGAGTCGCCGATGACCAGCGCCGTCCGGCGCGTCGACGAGATCCACGAAGGCCGTCGGTACGATCCCCGACGGAAGGCTCCCGAACGCACCACGGTCGTGCGGCAGCCCGATCAGGTTCAGCAACGGGATGCGCGGCACGATCCCGGCCGAGGCGTACAGCGCGTTGCTGATCGGCTGGGCGCTGTCGGTGGCCGTGGCGCGGAAGGAAGCCTCGCCGTCCGCGGGTCCGACGCGCGCGAGCAGCGCCCGACCCAGACCGGCGCCCTGGAGCCCGGGTCGGACGAACAGCATCGAGAGGAACCACAACCGTTCGCGCATGAGGGCCGCAGCGAAGGCGACGATCCGTTCTCGGCCGCCACCGTTGGCGCCCCCATCCTCGCCGGCCTCGGACGCCGGCATCGTCGCGACGATGAAGCGCTCCGGATCGGTCGACTGGAGGTGCGCATAGAGCCGGAGCAGCGAGGCCGACTCAGGTGGCACGTCGGGTTGGTTCAGGCGACGCGTGTAGTCGTTGATCCCATCGCGCCACACGTCGGCGCAGGCGGCCAGCTCATCGGTACGGACCGGGCGGTACGAAACGGCGCTCGCCGCAGGTCCACCAGAGGCCGCCGGCGCGGCTTCGGTCACGCGGCGTCTCCGGTGTCGTCACCGCGCCACTCGCCGCCCGTGGCGAGCCGCTCCAGCTCGGCCTGCATGAACGCGTCGAGGTCGCCATCGAGCACGGCCGACGTGTTACCGGTCTCGTGGCCGGTCCGCAGGTCCTTGACCATCTGGTATGGGTGCAGCACGTAGCTCCGGATCTGGTTGCCCCAGCCTGCCTCGACGTGCTCGCCCTTGAGCTTGCGGAGCTCGGCCTCCTTCTCCTCCAGCGCGCGCTCGAGGAGGCGCGCCTTGAGGACCTTTGTGGCGTTCTCCTTGTTCTGGATCTGCGAGCGCTCGTTCTGGCTCTGGACGACGATCCCGGTCGGGGCATGTGTCAGCCGGACGGCCGAGTCGGTCTTGTTGACGTGCTGGCCCCCGGCGCCCTGGGCCCGGTAGGTGTCCACCCGGATCTGGTCCCAGTCGAGCTCGATCTCGATGTCATCGTCCGCCTCGGGGAGGACCTCGACGAGCGCAAAGGTCGTCTGGCGGCGGTTCTGTGAGTCGAACGGGCTGATCCGCACGAGACGGTGGACCCCGCGCTCGGCCCGGAGCCAGCCGTAGGAGCGCCGGCCCTCGACCTCGACGGTCACGCTCTTGAGGCCAGCCTGCTCGCCTTCCTGCTGGTCGATGATCTCGGTCTTGAAGCGATGGTTCTCCGCCCATCGCAGGTACATGCGCAGCAGCATCTCGGCCCAGTCGGTGGCCTCCGTGCCACCGGCGCCGGCGCTGATCGAGAGGATCGCGGAGCGCTCGTCGTGCTCGCCGGAGAACAGCAGGGCGGTCCGTTCTCGCCCGAAATCCTTCTCGAGCGCCGCCGCGTTCGCGTCGAGCTCGGCGGCGAGGTCGGCGTCGGAGCCCTCGTCGAGCAGCTCCAGGGCGACGTCAAGGTCGTCGGCACGGGTCAGCAGCTCCCGCCAGGTGTCGAGCTCGGAACGGAGACCGTCGGCCTCGCGCAGGACCTTCTGGGCGCCGCGCTGGTCGTCCCAGAAACCGGGTGCCTGGGTCAGCGCCTCCAGCTGGCCGACGCGTTCGGACTTGGCCGCGAGGTCAAAGACGCCCCGAGGTCGACCGGATCCGTTCGGCCAGGTCGCGGATGGCGGACGAGTCCACCTAGTTCCGGTCCTGGAGATCCTGGAGCAGGAGCGGCCGCAGCTCGATGAGCCGCAGGGCCGTCTTGCTCCGCGCGACGACGGGGTTCACGCAGGGACAGTAGCTGTTGTGCGGGCACACGCCGCAATTTCCGTCGCAATCCAGCGCCGCAGCGTAGCTGCACGAGCGACAGTCGCGCTCGCATGCGATCAGATCGACGAACGCGGCATCCTCGGCCTGCTTCACGGACTCTCCCTATCTGGCAACACGCTTGGGCACGAGCGGTGTGGGCTGGGAGCGACCTGCCTGGGCGACCTGCCTGGGGGCTCGGGTGGCCTGGGGCGACAGGATTTTGGCACAGTATACGAGGCCAAT
>CAZFXH010000096.1:0-2429 GCA_964522905.1 uncultured Anaerolineaceae bacterium | reverse complement strand
GTACGGGGGTGGACGGCCTGCCTCCAGAGAAGGGGCGCCCGGTTCACCGAGCAGGCAAGGACGCTCGTCGCCAGGAGGACCACGAGGCCCTTGAACCAGATCGAGCCGAAGATCGAAAAGAGGCCGAGGGCATCGAGGACTCCCGTCCAGCCACCGTACGTGGGTCGGACGGATTCGAGCCAGGCTACGTACGCCTGCCGGTCGCCTTGGAGGGCAGGGTCAGCCTGGACGAGCAGCGTGCCGATGAGGCCCAGGACCGCGAGCGCGAGAATGAGCGCGAGACCGGTCCGCATCGAGATGAAGAAGCGCCACAGGCGCTCGCCGATGTCGGCTGACGAAACAGCGAGCCCTCCGTCGTGGTCGTCGGTCGGATCGCGATCGGTCCAGGCGGTCGCCGGGGTCTGACTGGTCTGGGTCATGCGCGTCCTCACTCAGGAACCGAGCGGGACGAATAGGCTGGATAAGCGCGCGAACGTGTTCGTCATCATCAGGACGCCGACGAGGACGAGCATCGCCCCCGTCACGACCGAGACGGCCGTGTGATGGCCGCGCAGCCAGCCGAGTCGATGGCTGACCGAGGTCGCGCCGACGGCAACGAGGATGAACGGGATCGCCAGGCCGGTCGCGTAGGCGACGAGGAGCATGGTCCCCTCCGCGACGCTCGCGCTGACGGAGGCGAGGCCGATGATCCCGCCGAGGATCGGGCCGATGCACGGCGTCCAGCCGGCCGCGAATACGACCCCGAGGAGCGCAGAGGATCCGTAGCTCGGCGTCTCCGGAGCAGCCCCGCCGAAGCCCATCCGGGTCCCACCGCTTGGACCGACGGGCAGGTGGACCTCGCGGTAGAGGGCGGCGATGTTGATCACGCCGGCCACGTGGAGGCCCATGAAGACGATGATCGCGCCGCCGACCTGGCGGAACATCCCGACGTAGTCGCGGAATACGTAGCCGATGAGGCCGACCGACGCCCACAGCGCGATGAACACGGCCGAGAAGCCGAGCGCGAACGCGAGGGCCTGAGTGAACGCGGCCCATCGCCTGGCGGTGCCGTCGTCCGGTTGGCTCCCGACCATGTACCCGACGTATGCCGGGACGAGCGGGAGGCAGCAAGGCGAAGCGAACGAGACCATGCCACCGAGGAACGCGATGAGGATCCCGATGCCGCCATCCATGCCGTCAGTTCCCACCTGCCGCCGGCGAAGCGACCGGTGCGGCTGGAGCGGCGCTCGTCGGGACGCTGACGACCTCGCCGCGCATCAGCGTTCCTCCCGTCCGTCGGTGCTGTCGTCGCCGGTCACGGATCCGCCGGGAACACGTAGCCGATGCTCCGCTCGTTGACGATGTAGCGCGGGTCGTGCGGGTCGCGCTCGAGCTTGCGCCGCAGGTGCCAGACGTAGCGCCGTATGTACCCGGTTTCCTCAGCGTATTCCGCGCCCCAGACGGCGCTCACGATCTGGCGGGCCGAGAGCACGTGCCCCGGCTGGCGCAGGAGTGTCTCGAGAATCCTGAACTCGGTCGGTGTCAACTCCACCGACTCACCGCCCCGAAGCACCCGATGCCGGTCGACGTCGACCACGAGGTCCGCCCCGCGCAGGACGTTCGCTCCCTCGTGTCGGCCTAGCGACGCGCGGTCAAGGACGGCCTTGATCCGCGCCGCCAGTTGGGCGAAGCTGAACGGCTTCATCACGTAGTCATCGGCACCGCCGGCGAACCCGCGGAGCACCTCGGGTTCGTCCCCTCGGGCCGTGAGCATGATCACCGGGACCTGCGACGTGATGCGGATCCGGGCAAGAACCTGCCAACCATCGAGACCCGGCATCGTGACGTCCAGCAGGACGAGCTCTGGAGGCGAGTCGTCGAGGCTGGCGAGCGCCTGCTGCCCGTCCGGCACGACTCGGATCTCGTGGCCGAGCCGACCGAGGTAGTCGGTCAGCAACTCGAGCAGCGATCGATCGTCGTCGACGATGAGAATCCGCGACATCAGACCACCCGGGGTTCGCGCTCGCGCGGCGCGCGCTCGCCAGGGTCTTGCTCGGTCGGGTCGGCCGCGCTCAAGTCGGCCTCGTTCGCGTCGTCAGGATCGTCGCCGGCGATCGGCAGGGTGAAGACGAATCGCGTGCCCGGCGCGCTCCCGTCGTCCCACACGGGGCTTTCGACGCGGATCGTGCCGTGCTGTACCCGCACCAGCTTGTCCGCGAAGTAAAGCCCCAGTCCGTAGCCCTTGACCGTCGTCTCGTCGTCGCCGACCCGGTGGAACGAGCGGAAGATCCTGTCGTGCTCCTCGGGCGGCACGCCCGGTCCGTGATCGAGGACCTCGATCGCGATCATGCCGTCACGGAGCCGCGCCGACACCCGGATTGGGACGCCCGGCGGAGAGTAGTGGATGGCGTTCTCGAGCAGGTTGCGAATGACCTCTTCGAGCAGCACTT
>CAZFXH010000095.1:0-30876 GCA_964522905.1 uncultured Anaerolineaceae bacterium | reverse complement strand
ACGCCGACCGAGATGAGCTCGATACCGGCCTCGGCGTCACGGCGGATGGCCGCGAGGATCGATTCGGGGTCGGTCAGTCCGACGTTCGCGACCCCGTCCGAGGCGAGCACGACGCGGTCGATCCCGTTCTCGGTCAGGGATGCGCGGGCGAGGTCGTACCCGAGCCGCAGGCCGGACTCGAGATTCGTCGAGCCACCCGGTCGAAGCTGCCCGATGACCCCGAGGATCTCGTCGGCCCGGGAGGCGCGCGTCGGCTCGAGCAGGACGCGGGCGTCATCGCCGAACGTGACGATGGCGACGGTGTCGTCGCGGCCGAGCTCGTCGACGAGCAGGCGGAGCGCGTCCTTCACCAGCTCGAGCCGACCTTCGCGCTCCATCGAGCCGGATGTATCGATCACGAATGTGAGGGCGGCGTCCAAGCGAGCCCGGTCGCGCACGTCCCGTGCCTGCAGGCCGATCCGCAGCAGGACCTCGTCGGCCTGGGTGAAGGGGGTGGGTCCGCCGTCGGCGAGGATCGCGAATGTCTCGTCGTCCGGGCTCCGGTAGCCCTGGGTGAACGCGTTGACCCATTCCTCGACACGGACGCTGTCGGGATCCGGCCGATGGCCGTCGTCAATGTAGCGCTGGGCGATCGTGTAACTGGCCGTGTCGACGTCCAGCCCGAAGGTCGAGACCTGGTCCTCGTCGGGATCGACGTACGGGTTGACGCCGGGGTCTTCATAGGTGACGCCGTCGTAGGGCGTCGAGACAGGCTCCGGCCACGGTACGGCGGTCGGCTGGTGGTGCAGGGGTTCGGGTGGGGACTCGGCGTAGCCCGGGGTCCCGGATGTCGCGCCGCCGCACGCGGCGACGACGAGGGCGAGCCCGGTCAGGAACAGGAGTGGCGTGCGCATGACGCGACCTCCCAGCCGGGCCCCTGGGGAGGGACCGGCCCGCTTGGGCGGGCCGCATGGCGGTCCCGCAGGTCCCGGAGCGACGCCACAATGTGCGCCGTCGGGCCGCCGCCTCGACGCCACGTGGCGGCATATGGTTCCCGGCTGCCACACGCGAATCGGCGTCCCCTCAGGCCGGTGGTGGATCTCCGGACGCGGGCAGGTCCTCGGCCGTGGATGGGGCCGGATCGGCGGCCGGCGCGAGGATCGCGCCGAGCTGGCTCAGGATGCGGGCCGTGGCGCCCCACACGGACAGGCCGTCCAGGTCGTACGAGCCGTAGCGCAGCGGCCAGTCGCGAATCGTCCGCTCGACCATCGTGACGGGCGCATCGGGCAGGAACCGGGCCACCGGTGCCTCGACGATCCGCGCGACCTCGTGCGGGGACGGGACCAGGCTGGGTGCGCGTTCCGCCAGTGCCAGGACGGGCGTGACGTCGAAGTCGCTCACCGGGATCCACATCCGGTCGAGCTGGCCCACCACGCGGACGCCGGCAAGGACCGGGTCGAGTGCCACCTCCTCTGCCGCCTCGCGCAGGGCGGTCGCCGCCGGATCGGCGTCGCCAGGCTCGGACTTGCCGCCCGGGAAGCTGACCTCGCCGGAATGGTGGCCATCACCGGTGGTCCGTTCGATGAGGACCACGCGCGCCGCGCCCTGATCGTCGGGGTAGAGCAGCACGAGCACCGCCGCCGGCCGACCGCTCCCGGCGGACCGCGGCGTCGCGGGCGGTCTCGCCTGCGGCCCACCCAGCAGGATGGGCATCATCACCGCCGCTGGAGGCGGCAGCGGATCGGGGAGCAGGGACAGGAGGCCGACGGCCACGTCGTAGCGCATCCGATCGGGTCGACGACGGCCGGCCTGGGTCAGTTGACGAGTTCGCCGTCGTCGCGCTCCGGGCGCGTCGGCGGGAGATCCAGGGGTGATGCCGGGGCCCTCCTCCGTCCACCGGCCGCGACCGGCTCGTCCTCGTCGCGCCGTCGGGCGTCACTCCGGCCGGCCTCGCCGACGACGGTCGCGCCTTCGCTCGAGAACACGAGGGTGCCCGACGCGAGGTCCGCGTCGGCCGTGACCCGGTCGCCCGGCCGGAACTCACCGGACACGAGGGCGCGGGCCAGCTGGTTCTCGACGAGGCGCTGGATCGTGCGCTTGAGTGGCCGCGCCCCGAACGCGGGGTCGGTGCCCTCGCGGACGATCAGGGCCCGGGCCGCCGCGGTCAGCTCGAGGGTGATGTCCTGCTGGGCCAGCCGCCGACCAAGGTCGGCGAGGAGCAAGTCGACGATGGCGCTGAGATCCTGTTCCGTGAGGGCGTGGAACACGATGACCTCGTCGATCCGGTTGAGGAACTCGGGCCGGAACTGCGATCGAAGGGCCTCGGTGACCTCGCTCTTCATCTGTTCGTAGGCCGCGTCGCCAGCCCGGGCGTTCGTCGCGGCGATCGCCGCGGAGCCGATGTTGCTGGTCATGATCACCACGGTGTTCTTGAAGTTCACGGTGCGGCCCTGACCGTCGGTGAGCCGGCCGTCATCGAGCACCTGGAGCAGGACGTTGAACACGTCCGGGTGCGCCTTCTCGATCTCGTCGAGCAGGATCACCTGGTACGGCCGGCGGCGGACGGCCTCGGTCAGCTGGCCGCCCTCCTCGTAGCCGACGTAGCCCGGAGGCGCGCCAAGCAGACGGCTGACCGCGAACCTTTCCATGTACTCGCTCATGTCGATGCGGACCATCGCGTTCTCGTCGTCGAACAGGAATTCGGCCAGGGCCCGGGCGAGCTCGGTCTTGCCGACACCCGTCGGGCCGAGGAACAGGAACGAGCCGATCGGCCTGCGCGGGTCCTTGAGCCCAGCCCTGGCACGGCGAACGGCGTCGGACACGGCCTGGATGCCTTCGTCCTGCCCGACCACCCGCTGATGGAGCCGATCCTCCATCTCGATGAGCTTCGCGGTCTCACCCTCGAGCAGGCGGCTGACCGGGATCCCGGTCCACGATCCGACGATCTCGGCGATGTCGTCGGCGCCGACCTCTTCCTTGAGCAGCGTGCCCGGCCCCTGGAGCGCAGCGAGGGTCGCCTCCTCCTCGGTGAGCCGGTCGTTGAGCTCCTTGAGGGTGCCGTACTTCAGCTCCGCGGCCGTCGCGAAGTCGGCCTCGCGTTCGGCCTGCTCGATGCGGACCTGGAGGTGCTCGATCTCCGATCTCGTGGCGCGGATCGCCGCGATCGCGGCCTTCTCGGCCTCCCAACGTTGTTTGAGACCGCCCGACTGCTCCTCGAGGTCGGCAAGCTCCTTCTCGAGCGCCTCGAGCCTCGCCTTCGAGGCGTCGTCGGTCTCCTTGCGCAGCGCCTCGCGCTCGATCTCGAGCTGGATCCGGCGGCGCTCCAGCTCGTCGAGCTCGATCGGCATCGAGTCGATCTCCATGCGCAGTCGCGAAGCGGCCTCGTCGACGAGGTCGATCGCCTTGTCGGGCAGGAACCGCTCGGTGATGTAGCGGTCCGACAGGGTCGCCGCGGCCACCAGCGCGGAGTCGGTGATGCGCACGCCGTGGTGGACCTCGTACCGATCGCGCAGGCCGCGCAGGATGCTGATCGTCTCCTCGACGGTCGGCTGGTCCACGTGGACGGGCTGGAAGCGGCGCTCGAGCGCGGCGTCCTTCTCGATGTACTTGCGGTACTCGTCGAGGGTCGTCGCACCGATCGTGTGCAGCTCGCCCCGTGCGAGCATGGGCTTGAGCAGGTTGGACGCGTCCATGGCGCCCTCGGCCGCGCCCGCCCCGACGACCGTGTGGAGTTCGTCGATGAACAGGATCACCTGCCCATCGGAGTCCTTGATCTCCTTGAGCACGGCCTTGAGCCGCTCTTCGAACTCGCCGCGGAACTTCGCCCCGGCGATCAACGCGCCGAGGTCCAGCCCCACGACGCGCTTGTCCTTCAGCCCCTCCGGCACGTCGCCGCGCACGATGCGCTGGGCAAGTCCCTCGGCGATCGCGGTCTTGCCGACGCCCGGCTCCCCGATGAGGACGGGATTGTTCTTCGTGCGTCGGCTGAGGACCTGGATGACGCGACGGATCTCGTCGTCCCGCCCGATGACCGGATCGAGCTTGCCGGCGCGCGCCTCGGCCGTCAGGTCACGGCCGTACTTCTCGAGCGCGGCGTAGGTGCCCTCCGGGTTCTGGGACGTCACGCGCTGGCCGCCGCGGACACTCTGGAGGGCCTGCAGGAGGGCCTCCTTGCCGGCACCATGGCGCTCGAGGATGGCCTGGGCGTCACCACCCGCCTCCGCGACCCCGAGGAGCAGGTGCTCCGTGGAGACGTACTCGTCGCCCAGGCGCCGGGCCTCGGCCTCTGCCCGCTCGACGACGGCCTTGGCGCGCGGATCGAGGCTGAGCGAGCCGCCCTCGATCCGGGCGCGCCGGGCAAGCGCGGCCGCCACCTCGCCGCGGAACGCGGGCAGGTCGACGCCAAGCCGGCGGAGCGTCTCGGCGGGGATCCCGTCGTCGGGGTCGACGAGTGCGCTGAGCAGGTGCTCCGCGTCCAGGATCGGGCTGTGCAGCCGCTCGGCGGTCGCCTGCGCGGCGATGATGGTCTCCTGGGCCTTCTGGGTGAATCGATCGAGCTGCATGTCAGGACTCTCTGGTACGAGGATCGGGTTCGTCGACGAGGTCGAGGAACTGGATGGCGGCTTCACGAGCCTGTTCGGTGATTCGGTCCGGCACGATCACACGCGCCTTCACGTAGAGGTCGCCGTGGCCGTCTGCGCGGAAGCGCGGCATCCCCTGGCCGGTGAGCCGGAAGACGCGGCCGGGCTGGGTCCCGGCCGGGATGGTGAGCACCACATGGCCCTTGGGCGTACGGACCCTCACTTCCGCGCCGAGCAGCGCCTCGCGGAGGGTCAGCGGCAACTCGCGCTCGAGGTCTGTCCCACGGCGCGTGAACACCGGATCCGGGCGCTGGCGGACCACGACGTGTAGATCGCCACCGCCGGGTGCCTTGCCGGTCAATCGGATGCGGGTTCCGGTGTCGGCGCCGCGCGGGATCGTGACCTCGAGGCGCTTGCCCTCCACCTCGAGGAGCCGGGTCGTGCCGTGATAGGCCTCCTCGAGCGTGAGCTCGGCCGTTGCCTCCGCGCTGGCAGGTCGCCGAGCGGGCGCCGCCCTCGTGGCCGTGGCGCGGCCCCGGGTCGCGGCCGAGCCCCCATCCGCACCGAGGCCCATCCCAGCGAGGATGTCCTCGAAGGTCGCGCCGCCCGTAGCACGCCGGCCACGCCCCGGCGTGCTCAGCGGCTCGGATTCACCCGCGAAGAATGCATTGAAGAAGTCGCTGAACTCCCCGGAGTCGCCCGTCGTGTGGAACTCATAGCGGACGCCGCCAGTCGGTGCGCCACCGGAGCCGCCGTAGCCAGCGAAGGGGCCGCCGGCGCCGCCGGCTCGCGCGCCAGCTCCGGCAGGGGCGCCCGCACCGGCCCGCGCATACGACTGCCAATCGGCGCCCAGGCGGTCGTAGAGCGCCCGCTTGTCCGGATCGGACAGGACCGCGTTCGCCTCGTTGATCTCCTTGAACCGCACCTCGGCCGCGGCGTCACCGCCCTTCGTATCTGGGTGATGCTCGCGCGCGAGCTTACGAAAGGCCTTCTTGATCTCTTTCTGTGACGCCGTCCTCGGTACCCCGAGGACGGCGTAGTAATCGCGGTATTCCATGCCGTGGTCCCTAGGATCGCCGCCGGAACGCCGATGCGTTCGTTGCCGGCTGCGGTGCTCGCTCACGCACCTTGAGTGCGCTCGCTCCGCTCCTCACCGGCGCCTTCGCCTCGGCGCCCCGGACGGCGACTACGCCGTCGAGGTTGCTCTTGGGCCTTCTAGTTGCATGCCGCCGTCGACGACGACGGGGGGCTGGTCGCTCGGTGGGAAATCGGTCCGGCGCACGCGCGACGCCGGCGACGGCTCGATCGGATCCTTGTCTCGGATGATCTTGGGCGGCTCGGCCTCGAGGGGCTTCGGCTTGCGCCTGAGGGCCGCCTCGAGCACCTGCTCCATCGAGTCGACCAGGACGAGCTTGATCGACTTGCGGATCTCCTCGGGGATGTCGCGGAGGTCCTTCTCGTTCTTGCGCGGGAGGATGACCATCCTGGCGCCCGACAGGTGCGCCGCGAGGATCTTGCTCTTCAGTCCGCCGATCGCGAGGACCCGACCGCGCAGGGTGATCTCACCAGTCATCGCGACGTCCTTGCGGACGGGGATCCCGGTCAGCGCGCTGACGATGGCGAGGGCCATCGTGATGCCCGCGGACGGGCCGTCCTTGGGGATCGCCCCGGCTGGCACGTGGATGTGCAGCGTGTTGTTCTCGAAGACCTCGCGCGGGATCCCGAGCTCCTTGGCGTGCGCGCGGGTCCACGACAGGCCGGCCCGCGCGCTCTCGCGCATGACCTCGCCGAGCTGGCCGGTGAGGATGAAGTCCTCGCGGCCCTCCATGCGGGTGACCTCGATGGCGACGACGTCGCCGCCGACCTCGGTCACGACCAGGCCCGTTGCCGAACCGATCTGGTCCTCGGACTCGAGCTCGCCGTACTCGAAGCGCTGCGGTCCGAGGAGCTCGGCCAGCTTCTTCGCGTCGATGACCGTCTTGCGCTTGCGGCCCTCGGCGACCTGCCGGGCGACCTTGCGCATGACGTTGGCGATCTCGCGCTCGAGGTTGCGGACGCCCGCCTCGTGGGTGTACGAGCGCACGAGCTCGGTCATGGCCTCGTCGGTGAACTCGATGTTCTTGTCCTTGAGGCCGTGATTCGTCATCTGCTTGGGGATGAGGAACCGCTTGCCGATGCCGATCTTCTCCTGCTCCGTGTAGCCGGGCAGCTGGACGATCTCCATCCGGTCCCGGAGGGCCGGCGGGATGGGATCGAGCAGGTTGGCCGTGGCGATGAACAGCACCTTCGACAGGTCGAACGGCACCTCGAGGTAGTTGTCCTGGAAGGTGTTGTTCTGCTCCGGGTCGAGGACCTCGAGCAACGCGGATGACGGGTCGCCCCGGAAGTCCATGCCGATCTTGTCGACCTCGTCGAGCATGAACACCGGGTTGTTGGACCCCGCGGTCTTGATGCTCTGGATGATCCGGCCGGGGAGCGCGCCGATGTACGTGCGCCGGTGCCCGCGGATCTCGGCCTCGTCGTGGATCCCGCCCAGGCTCATGCGGACGAACTTGCGTCCCATGGCCCGCGCGATGCTCTTGCCGAGGCTCGTCTTACCCACGCCGGGGGGCCCGATGAAGGCGAGGATCGGGCTCCGGATCTCGTCCGCCAGCGTGCGCACCGCGAGGTACTCGAGGATGCGCTCCTTGATCTTCTCGAGGCCGTAGTGGTCCTCATCAAGGACGCGGGCGGCCTCCTTGATGTCGAGCTGATCCTCGGTCGACGTGTCCCACGGCAAGCCGATCAGCCAGTCCACGTAGGTCCGGATGACGCCGACCTCCGGGGACGCCGACGGGATCCGGCTCATCCGGTCGATCTCCTTGATCGCCCGTGTCTTGATCTCCTCGGGCATACCCGCGGCTTCGACCTTGTCGCGCAGCTCGTTGATCTCGGCCTGCTGCGGGTCGTCCTCGCCGAGCTCGCGCTGGATGGCCTTGAGCTGCTCGCGCAGGATGTACTCGCGCTGGGTCTTGTCCATCTCCGACTTGACTTCGGACTGGATGCGGCCCTTCAGCTCGAGGATCTCCACCTGGTTGGCGAGGAAGTTGGAGACGAGCTTGAGGCGCTCGATGACGTCGATCGTCTCGAGCAGCTCCTGGCGCTGCTCCGTCGACATGTCCGGGCTGTAGGCGACCATGTCGGCAAGGAGGCCGGGCTCGGTGATGTTGCGTGCCGCCACCGCAGCTTCGGGCGGCACCGGGGCGCCGTTCGCGACGTACTGCTCGATCTGGGCCTGGACCGTGCGCATGAGGGCCTGCACCTCGAGGCCGTCCGGCGACTCGTCCTCGACGACTTCGATCGAGGCGCGCAGGTAGGGGCCGGTCTGTGTGAAGCCGTGCAGCTTCAGGCGCGACTGGCCCTGGACGATGGCCCGGACGGTGCCGTCCTGGAGCTGGACGACCTGGGCGATCTTGGCCAGCGTGCCGACCGTGTACAACTCGGAGGGATCGTCGATCTCCTCCTGCTCCGCCTGACGCTGGGTGACGAGCGCGATCGGCCCGCCCTCCGCGACCGCGGCGTTGAGCGCGTTGACGCTCTTCTCACGCCCGACCTGGAGCGGGACGATCATCTCCGGGAAGATGACGGTCTCGCGCAGTGCGACGAGGGGAAGGTCGCGCACTCCGTTGTCGGCGGTGACTGGATCCTGGGTGTCGACCGGGGTGGACGGTCGCTTGGCCATGTCGAGGTTCTCCTGACGTTCGGTTTCGGTGTCGGGGCCGGGCCCCTCCGACGGATGGATCGGCGGTCGGTCGGTCAACGGTCGGCCGTCGATCGATCGGAGGTCGGTGTGGTCTGCGGTACCGGGTCGCGTTCGGGAGGACGGATGCTCTCAGCGTCGCCTGTCCCTTCGGCGTAGAGCGCCTCGAGGATGCGGGCGCCTAGGCGCTCCTCCAGCTCGAACAGGATCCGAATCCCGGCGAGGTTGACGCCCCGCTCGCGGGTCAGGTGGCGGATCCACAGGATCCGACGGATGTCGTTCTCGGAATAGAGGCGGATGTTGGTCGGCGTCCGGGCCGGACAGAGCAGACCCTCGTCCTCGTAGATGCGCAACGTTCTCGGGTGCGCACTCACGAGGGTGGCCGCCACGCTGATCACGTAGACGGGCCTTGTGGGATCGCGGTCCGGGCGGGGGGACGCCATGACCAAATGCTAGAACGTTGACAATTGCGTTGTCAAGAGTCTTGCCGAATCCGACGGTTGAGATTGGCCCGCCCAGCTCCCGGAACGGTCGATCGTTCGCTTGGCGGGTCTACCGACGAGCCAGGCCGCGCTAGGAAGCCGCCGGCCGTCGTTGCGTTCGCTCAGCGGCTGAAATGTCGGCCGAACCCATCCGTGGAAGCCTTCTCAACCGGCGGCCGCTGCCGTCGGGTCGCCGATGAGCTGCCCGTGCAGGAGCGCCTCGCACTCCTGCTTGCCGATGGCGATGACCTTGTCACCCTCGCGCAGGACGCTATCCGGCTCGAGCGGCGTGGCGATCCCGCCGCGCACGACGGCGAACAGCGAGCAGCCCTCTGGCATGTCGAGCTGCGCCGGCGTGCGCCCGATGGCGGGGGAGCCGGCCTGGAGGTGCGCTTCGATGATCTCGAGCTCTCCCTCTCCGAGTGCCGCCAGATGCAGCAGCTCGTGGACCGGGATGTCCTGCTCGATCGAGCCCAGGATCATCCGCGTCGGGCTGACCTGCTCGTCCACGCCCAGGTGTCGAAAGAGCACCTCGTTCTTGGGGTTGTTCACCCGGGCGATCGTGCGCGGCACGTCGAAATGATGCTTGGCCATCTGGCAGATCACGAGGTTGTCCTCGTCGTCGCCGGTCACGGCGGCCACCACGTCAGCGCGATTGCAGCCCGCCTCGGCCAGGTACTTGCCCTCGCAGCCGTCGTGCGGGATCACGATCGAGCCGATCTCGTCGGTGATCTGCCGGGCCCGCCTCGGGTCCTTCTCCATGAGGGCAACCTCGTGGCCCGAATCGATCAGTTCCTTGGCCAGGTAGTACCCGACCTTGCCGCCACCGACGACGAGTACGAACACGTCAGGCCTCCACGGCCGCGCCGGGCGCGGCGGTCTCTTCGCTGCTTTGCGCCCCGCCGTGATCAGCGTGCGGCTCAGTGGGGTGATGGCCGGTCGCTGCCAGCATCCCGGGCAGGCCCGACGCCGCCACGCCGAGGTGGTCGTTCATGGCATCGACCATGAGGCCGGTCCGGCACAGGGTCGCGATTCCGAGCTCCGCGTAGGCAGCCGCCCGGACCGGGTCGTTGATCTTTGCGATCACGCGCGGGATGCGCAGGGCCTCGACGGCGAGCTGCGCCGACATCACGTTGCGGTTGTCGCCTTCGGTGAGGGACACGAGCACGTCGGCGCCCTCGGCGCCGGCTCGCCGGAGCACGTCTTCGTCCGTACCGTCTCCACGGATGGCGCTCCCTCCGAAGCTGGAGGGCAGCCGTTCGAAGGCGCGCGTCGACATATCGAGCACGATGACCTCGTGCCCGGCGACGTCCCACAGCTCGGCAGCGGCTGCGCCCACACGGCCACACCCGACGATGACGATCTTCACGATGGTTCCTCGCTCATGGGCTCGCGCACCACCCAGACGGCGCACGGCGCGTTCTGCAGGATGTATGGCACCGTCCGACCGATGTCGAACTCGCCGCCGAATCGCTTGCGAT
This sequence comes from uncultured Anaerolineaceae bacterium, assembly GCA_964522905.1. Classification (GTDB taxonomy): domain Bacteria; phylum Chloroflexota; class Limnocylindria; order Limnocylindrales; family CSP1-4; genus SPCO01. The sequence goes on along the minus strand of CAZFXH010000095.1, from coordinate 20,615 downwards.
AGGGGAGACCGAGGACCAGCAGGTCGGCGCCTCGCTCCGTCGCCTCGTCGACCAGGGCCGCACCGACGTCGCGGGCCTGCAACAGCACAGGCTCCATGACGATCCTGCGCTCCTCGGCGATGGCCTCGGCGGAGTCGAGCACGCGTTGCACCTCCTCCGAACGTCCGGCGATGTCGGCATCGAGCGGAAGCGTCCAGTCGATCTCGACGACGTGAACGGCGATCACCTCTACGCCCTTGGTCGCCAGTCCGACGACGAGCTGCACGATGCGCGCGTCGCTCGGGCCGCCGTTGAGGGCGACGACGGCCCGTCGGAAGGCCGGGGTGTCGGTGTCGGGCATTGCCGGTCACGATACCACCGCCACGCTCGGAGGTCGGCGACGCGGGTCGGCGGCGCGGCGCGCGGGTCGGGGCGCGGGGGCGCGGGAGCGTCGTTCGGGCTCAGTGCTCCCGGCGATACGGGACGTCGGCGATCACCGTGTGCTCTCGACCGAGGATCGCCGTCTTGAGGCGCTTGGCGGTCTGGTTGTACAACAGGCGCTCCCACCAGTGGCGGGGCACGTACTCCGGCAGGACGACGATCGTGATCGGCGCGTCCTTGTCCGGCGGCCAGGCCTGGTCCAGGACGTCGAGGTAAGCGAGGAGCGGCCCGATCACCGCACGGTACGGGGACTCGACGATGACCAGTGGCACCCCCGGAACCTGCTGCTCCCAGCGCTCGCGCAGCCCGTCACCGGCCTCGGGGTTTTCGGTCACGAAGACGGCACGGATGTCCGGGCTCATCGTCCGCCCGAAGTTCACGGCCTGGATGACCGCCCGGTTGATGCCGTTGACTGGGACGACCACGCGTTGCTCGCGGTGGGGGCCCTCCACGACCAGATCGTCGCGGACGTAGAGCTCCGCCTCCTGCTGGTCGTACTCGCGCCGGATGAACAGCATCATCGCGACGAGTATCGGGATGAGCAGGATCACGAACCACGCGCCGTCGAGGAACTTCACGGTCGTGACCACGATCGCCACGATCCCGGTGGCGACGCAGCCGACCGCGTTGATGGCAAGCCGCTGCAGCCAGCCACGGTCGCGGGTGCGCAGCCAGTGCCGGATCATGCCGGCCTGGCTGATCGTGAAGTCGATGAAGACCCCGACCGCGTACAGCGGGATGAGGGCGTGGGTCTCGCCGCCCGCCGCCACCACCAGCGAGGCCGAGATGAGGCCGAGCAGGACGATGCCCATGGAGAATGCGAGGCGGTCCCCACGCAGGCTGAACTGGCGCGGGAAGAACCCATCCTCCGCCAGCACCGCCGCGAGCCTGGGAAAGGCCGCGAAGGAGGTGTTGGCCGCAAGGAACAGCAGCAACGCCGTGAAGGCCTGGAACGCGAAGAACGCGACCGAGTCGCCGTAGATGATCCTGGCCACCTGCGCGATGACGGTCTGCTTCGGCGCCTCGATCGGGTACACGGCGAAGTTCGTAGCGAGGAACGTGATCCCGACGAATAGCACGGCGAGGATTCCGGCCATGAACATGAGCGTCGTCGCGGCGTTGCGCGCCTCCGGTGGCTTGAATGCCGGCACGCCGGTCGCGATCGCCTCCGTGCCGGTGAGCGCGACGGCCCCCGAGGCGAACGCCCGCAGGAGCAGGACGACACCGACGGCCTGAGCGGTCACGGTCGTGGACTCGACGATCTCGGGGGGCGGTGGCTGTCCACCCTCGCCCAGCACGACGATCCGGTACGCCCCGATGGCGATCATGGCGATGGCGCTGAAGAGGAACAGGTAGGTCGGGACGGCGAAGATGTTCCCCGCCTCACGGACGCCGCGAAGATTCGCGATGGTGATCAGCCCGATCCCGAGGACTGCGATCTGGATTCGAACGGGATCGAGATCCGGGACGGCCGAGACGATCTGCTCGACCGCCGACGACGTGGAAACGGCGGCCGTCAGGTTGTAGTCGATGAGTAACGCGGACGCCGCGACCAGCGACGCCAGCTTTCCGAAGTTGGCCTTCGAAACCGAGTAGGAGCCGCCGCCCGTCGGGTAGGCGATGCAGACCTGCCGGTAGCTGAAGGCGACGACCGCCAGCAGGATGGCGATCGCGATGGCGACCTCGAGGGCGAGGCCGACCGCGAGCGCTCCGGCGCCGGCGAGGGTGAACGCCAGGATGATCTCCTCGGTCGCGTACGCCGAGGAGCTGATGGCATCGGAGCTGAAGATCGCCAACGCCTTGCGCTTGGGCAGGCGCTCCCCGAGCTCTTCCCCCTGGTGCAGTGGCCGGCCGAGCACGACGCCGCGGATCCTGGCGACCATCCGCGCGCCCGGGGTCGTCGGGATGCTGGCTGCCGCCTTCGCGGTCAGCTGGCCGGGGCCGGTGTAGCGGAAATATGGGGCGTGCGGGCGTTCCACCCGGACGCGCCTGTCGCCGGGCTTGCGGCCCTTGATCGGGCGCCGACCCCCGATCACCTCTGGCGCGTTCCGAGGCTCACGCTCCGAACGACAGCCGGTCGGCCAGTCTGCCCGGGAGGCCGGCGGCCCGGATGGCGGCCTGGACCGTGGAAATGTCGTAGGGCACGCGGTGCCAGGTGACGATCGCGGCGTCCGGATCCAGGACGAGGTACGAGGCGTCGGGATCGCCGTCCCGCGGCTGGCCGACGCTGCCCGGGTTGACCAGGGCCCGTTGACCCTCGAGCTCGAGGCTGCCACCGGGCCCGGGCGCGATGACGCGCATCCGGTCATCGGGCCCGAGACAGAAGGCCACCGGCACGTGGGTGTGGCCGTGCAGGCCGAAGTCCGTCTCGAGCACCGCCAGGTTCTCGAGCGCGACAGCGGCGGTCGTCACGTACTCACGGATGGGGTCGCGCGGGCTGCCGTGGACGAGCGTCATCCGGTCGATCGCCTGGCGCTCCGGCAGGGCCGACAGCCAGGCCCGGGTCGTCCCGTCGATCGTGTCCCGGGTCCACTCGGCCGCGGCCCGCGCCTCGGGGTTGAACCAGTCGATCTCGCGCCCACCGAGCGCGGCGGCATCGTGGTTGCCGCGGACCCCGACGGCTCCGACCTCGATGAGCCGTGCGACGACACCGTCCGGTTCGGGACCATAGCCCACGACGTCGCCCAGGTGCCAGACCGCGTCGACGGTGCCGGCGTGCGCGAGGACCGCATCGAGCGCCACGAGATTGCTGTGGATGTCCGACAGGACGGCGACCCGCATCGCGGGAGAGCGTAGCAGCGTCAGGAGCGGCCCACGCGATGCCGGTCCGTCACCACGGACTCCGGCGCCGGGCGGACGGATCGCGCGGATACGACTCGGGGACGACGCCGGTCCGCGTGACGATCGCGAGCTGGTGGCCGGTCAGGCCGGCGACGGCGATGTGGTGCACCTCGAGCGTACCGCCACCGAGCGCGTCCATGGCCCGCCGTGCTGCCGTGAGCTCCGTCGAGAGATCGCCGCGCTTCCACGCGACCAGTGACCCGCTGGGTGCGAGCAGGGGGAACGACAGCTCGACGAGATCGGCGGTCGATGCCACGGCGCGGGCCGTGACGACCGACCACGTCTCCCGATGTCCGGAGTCCGCCGCCAGCGCCTCCGCCCGTGCGGCCAGGACGGTCACGCGGCCCGCAAGCCCGATCGCCTCGACCGCGGTGCCGAGGAACCGAGCCTTCTTGGCGATCGGCTCGACCAGGCAGAAGGTCGCGGCGGGCAGGGTTGCGGCCAGCGGCAGGCCGGGGTAGCCGCCGCCGGAGCCGAGGTCGAGGACCCGCTCGGCGCCATGATCGCGGAGCCACGGGAGCGCCGACAGGCTGTCGATCACATGCCCGGTCGCGACATCGGCCGGTTCCCGGATCGCGGTGAGATTGATGTGTCGCGTCCACGCGAGCAGCAGGCGCACGTGGCCGTCGACCGCGGCCTTGGCGGCCGATCCCGGGCCAAGTTCGCGGTCCAGTCGGAGATCGGCAAGGCCGCGACCGAGGGCGTCGTCGTAGGACGCCGGCAGCCGCGGAGTGTCCTGGACGCGCGTCGGGAGCGGCTCGCGCTCTGGGCCCACGGCACGCCTCCTCAAGGTTCGCGTACCACCGACCGCGCGGCGCCGCTCCCGGCGTCGACTGATCTCGCACTGTGAGCAGCTGGTTTCGGTCTTCCGCCATCCATCCGGTTCACGGCCGGGTTTCCCCGAGCCCCTCGTGGATCGCGTTACCCTCGCGTTCGCCCCAGTGCGGGAAGGGACCGTACGGGCCGAGCCGTAGGCCCGTCAACGGGGTTATCCACGAACTCAGCCGGGGAGTGGGCGGGTTCGTGGATAAGTCGCGTCAGGGGGGCGTCGGGATCCCCGTCGGCCGCTGCGGCACCCGCGCGGAGCAGCGCGAGCGTCCGCAGGCGATCGGTCTCATGGTCCAGCGCAGCGTGGCTGGCATCGGAGATCGCAGCCGTGGGGATCGCACCGGCCGGACCGGGCAAGACCAGCACGAAGCTTGAGCCGACGCCCGGCACGCTCGCGACATCGAGCTCGCCCCCCATCGCCCGCGCGAGGTCCCGCGCGATCGGCAGCCCCAGGCCGGTTCCCGTGACCGCCTCGTGGTCCGCCATCCTGTAGAAGCGCTCGAAGATCAGCTTGCGATCCGCGGGCGCGATGCCCGGCCCTTCGTCCCGGACCGCGATGACCGCGACCTGACCTTCGAACCAGCCCACGAGCTCCACGGCTCGGTCGCCGGCGAACTTGATCGCGTTGGCGGCGAGATTCGTGATGATCTGTTCCACTCGTCGACGGTCCCCCGTGGCGGCCCGGAGGCGGGGTGGCGCGTTCACCTGCAGGCGCACGCCCCGATCGAGCGCGATGGGGAGCAGTCCCGCGGATACGGCGTTGAGGGCATCGGCGACCGAGAATGGCTCGGGCTCCAGCACCAGCGTCCCGGACTCGAGTCGCGAGAGCTCCAGGAGGTCGTCGACGAGCGCCGCCATCGAGCCGACGATCGTGCGACCGCGCTCCATGAACTCGCGTTCGACATCGGCGTCTCCCACCCGTCCTTCGAGGATCAGGTCGAGATAGCCGGACAGCCCGGTCAGTGGCGTCCGCAGCTCGTGGGCGACGGTGGAGACGAACAACGCCCGCTGGCTTTCGACGGCACGCAACGTGGCGAGCTCGCGTTCCTTGGCGAGGGCGTCGGTCACGAGCCTCAGGGCCACGGCGGCATGGCGGGCGAGGGCCGGTGGCAGGCGGTCGGCGAGCGCGGCGGCGTCGACGGACTCGCGGAAGCTGAACCCGAGGGTGACCTCGCCGGCGGAGGGGATCGTGAGACAGGCATACACGAGGTTCGCCGGAGCTTCCCGTCCCGGAGATTTGGAGGCGCGCGCCGCGGGAGCTTTGTCATCGCCGGAGCGCAGCGCGACCGAGATCGGCGCGCGCGGCGCGGCCGCGCGCCGCGCGCGACTCCGGGGAGCGGCCGAATCGAGCCACGTCGCCAAGGTGATCGCGGCGTCCTGATCGGCCGGCCCGGACGCGGCGACGGCGACTCGGCGGGTGACACCGTCAGCCACGACGGCCGCACGCTCGGCGCCGACCGTCCGCGCGACGAGGTCAAGCAGCCCGGCCAGGCGCTGCTCGGGTGCATCGTCGGCCGCGAGCACGTCCAGCGCGCGGGCGAGCAGGTGCCGTTCCTCGTGGGCGATACGGTCCGCATCGCGTCGGGATCGCGCGCGGCGCTCCTTGAACAGAGGCGGCGGCGGCACGTCGGGCGCGGCGACCGGCAGACGTGCCGGGTTGCGGTCATCCATCTGGTACGGATGGTGACCCGGGCTGGTGCGTCCAGGCATCCCCCTGAACGGGGACGTGCGACGGGACGAAGGTACCGGCGGGAGGATCAGCCCGGGCGGGCACTGGCGCTCCGAACGGGACGGCCGAGGGTCCTGCGCACGACGTCGATGACCTCGTCGACATACTTGTCGGCCTCGCCGTGCTCGGCCGCCGTTCGCACGCATCCCTGGACGTGGTCCTCGAGCACCAGGATCGAGAGTGCGTCCACGGCGGCCCTCAGCGCGGCGGTCTGCTGGAGGATGTCGACGCAGTACTCCTCGCGCTCGATCATCCGTGCGATCCCGCGGACCTGACCTTCCATGCGCGACAGGCGTCGCATCAGCTGGGCGGTGTCCTTGGCGTAGCTGTGCCGGAAGTGGCTGGGGTCGGGAGCCGCGGTCGAGCGCCGGGCGGACGTGGTGGCCATGCCCGCAATCATACCCCCGGGGGGTATGGCCCGCAATGTCGCGCACGACGACGTGGCAGCCGCCGATCCGGCTCTCGGGTAGACTGGCGGCCGATGGACCCCAGCACGCCGTTCGCCCACGCCAGCGAGGCGGAGATGGCCCGCATCCTGGACTTCTACGCGGTCCGCTGGGAGTACGAACCCCACACGTTCCCGATCCTGTGGAATCTCGATGGCGACGTCGTCGAGAGCTTCGCCCCCGACTTCTACCTCCCCGATCTGGACCTCTATCTCGAGATGACGACGCTCCGACAGCGGCTGGTCCGCAAGAAGAACCGCAAGCTGCGCCGGCTTCGCGAGCTGTACCCCGGGGTCAATATCAAGCTGTTCTACGCACGCGACTTCCGGGCGCTCATGCTCAAGTACGGCAAGATCGCCCTCTTCGACGGGCTGTCGGGCTCGTCCGGGCAGGTGGCATTGCCATATGGACCGGCGGTCGCCGAAGGGGTCTCGGCCCTCCCGCTGAACCCGGCCATCGCGGCCCTCGTCGGCGCCGGATCGCTGCCCGCGGGACTGCCGGACGCGATGGTCGAAGCCGAGGCGAGCCCGTCCCCGGCGCGACGGCGACGGGCACGGCCTGCGACCGCGGTCGGGGCAGATGAGGCGATCGTCTGACGATGGCCGTGCGAACCGCGGACCTGCGTGACGACATCGGCCAGGTCCTCCTGTCAGAGGAGCAGATCGCCGCGAAGGTGGCCGAGCTTGGGGCCCGGATCAGCGCCGACTACGCCGGTCGCCCGGTGACCCTGGTGTCGGTCCTGAAGGGCTCGCTGCCGTTCATGGCCGACCTCATGCGGGCGATCGAGCTGCCGCTGCGGATCGACCTCATGGAGGTCAGCTCGTACGGGGGCAACTCGACCGAATCGTCGGGCCTCGTGCGGATCCTCAAGGACCTGTCGGCGAGCATCGAACGCGAGGATGTACTCATCGTCGAGGACATCATCGACACGGGCCTGACCCTCAACTACCTCGTGCGCTACCTGCGCGGCAAGAACCCGGCATCGCTGCGGATCTGCACCCTGCTGGACAAGCCGGCCCGCCGGCTGGTCGAGATCCCCGTCGACTACATCGGCTTCGAGATCCCCGATCAGTTCGTCGTCGGCTACGGGCTCGATTACGGCGAGATCTACCGCAACCTGCGGTTCGTGGGCGTCCTGAAGCCCGAGGTCTACGGGGACGGTGGGCCGGAGGCGGACCCCGAGTGACGATGCATCGTCGGCCCCTCGGCGGGGGTCGGACGCTCGCGGCCATCGCGGGCGTCCTCATCGTCGTCGGCTCGGTCCTGCCGTGGTGGCGCGTCGGGGGCGAGACCGGCGTCCCGCCGTTGTCCGGGAACGCCTTCGATGGCAGCGGGATCATCGTGTTCCTCGTCGGCGTGGCGACCCTGGCCCTTGTCGCGCTTCCCTACGCGGTCGGCGACCGCCCGACCGGGTTCGATCGGACGGTCTCGTATGGGCTGCTGGCGATCGTCGGCTGGCTTGGTCTCGCCTGGCGGGTGGTCGACCTGCTCCTGAGCGAGGCGTTCCAGTTCACGGAGCCCGCACAGGTGTTCACGAACGGGCCGGGCCTGTGGATCGCCGGACTCGGCCTCGCGGTCCTGTCGCGGGCCGTGTACCGGATGACCCGGGAGCCCGTCTACCGCTGAGCGCCCGTCACGTACGCGTTGATCTCGGCGGCCCGGCGGCCGTCGGGTCCGACCTCGACATACCAGTGCGCGTCCACGCCACCGACGACGGCGACGGTCATCCGGTAGATGCCGTCGGCCAGGCCACCCGCGGGCGTCTCGAGCGCCGCCACCCCGGGGCGACCGCCCACCCCGATCCGACTGTCGAGTGCGACCGGCCCGGGCAGCGGATCCACCTGGGCGAGCTCGATCGTGGCCACTCGCTGACCGGCCGGCAGGTTCACCCCGAGGGCGGTCGTCGGGCCTATCGGCACGGGCCAGCAGGGTGCCTCCGGACCTCGGGCACGCCAGATCTGGGCCACCCGGCAATCTCCGGCGGCCGGCGGACGCGCCCACCCGGTCATGATCTCCCCGACGGTCCACAGGTTGGCCGCCTGCGGTAGCCGGCCCAGGATCGCCGCACCGAAGGCGTCGATGGGCAAGCGATCCGTGTCGCCCGGCCCGCGCGCCACGCCGCCGCCGTCACGACCGCTCTCGTCGCCGTCACCACGCACGGACAACATGACCATGCGGATCCGCCCGACCGGCTCGATCAGCAGGTCCAGGCGGTAGAGGCCCGGCTGCCAGGCCGCGACTCGGTCCGCAGGGGCGCCGGGTGCCCGCAGGCCGATCGCCCATGCCGCGACGTTGGCCCAGGGCGCTGCCAGGCGGGCAAGATCCTGGCGCTCGAGGCGTCCGCGTTCGTCGAACCGCCACAGCCGGATCGTCTCCAGCGCTTCGCCGGGTGGTCCACTGATGACCATCACGTCCAGATCGCTCGCGGGTCCGAGGTCGACGACCGCGCCGCTGGCGATATCCGTCGATTCGTCGATACCCATCGCCGGCACCGGCGTGATCCGGGCCGCGGAGGTGCGGATCGACCACTCCGCGCCACTCGGTGCCCGTCCGAATGACTCCGGCCGGTACGGCCGAGGCGCGAGCGGCAGGAGGACGGCGTTACGGCCGGGAGGGACGGGAGGGATCCCGCTCGCCCGTGCCTGGAACGGGGATGGCGTCGGGCCGGCTGGCGCCCGGGTGCTGCCCCACGGTTCGATCGCGAGTGCGACGATGACGACCACGAGCAATCCGCCGATTGCGGCCCACCGGCCGTCGAACGGCGATCCTGGTGCCGGTACCCGCGTGAGTCCGGCCATCGCCCTACCCGGTCAATCCTCTCCGAGGTAGGCCTTGCGCACGGCCGGGTCGGTCCGAAGCTGCTCGGCGCTGTCGCTCAGGACGACCTCACCGGTCTGCAGGATGTAACCACGACGCGCGATGCCAAGCGCCATGAGCGCATTCTGCTCCACCAGCAGGACGGTGGTCCCCCGCTCATTGATCGTGCGGATGATCTCGAAGATCTGCTCGACCAGGATGGGCGCCAGGCCCATCGATGGCTCATCGAGCAAGAGCACCTTGGGGGCCGCCATCAATGCCCGCCCGATCGCAAGCATCTGCTGCTCACCGCCGGACAGGGTGCCGGCCTTCTGCAACTTGCGCTCGCTGAGGCGCGGGAACAGGTCGTAGACCCGCTCGTACTCGGCCGCCAGGCCCGACCGGTCCTTGCGGGCGAAGGCCCCCATCTCGAGGTTCTCCTGGATGTTCATGCGGGCGAACACCCGGCGACCCTCGGGGCTCTGGCAGACCCCGAGCGCGACGATCTCGTGTGGCTTGCGCCCGTCGATCCTCTCGCCGCGCAACCGGATCTCTCCCTGGCGCGGCCGGAGCAGGCCGGAGATGGTGCGCAGGGTCGTCGATTTCCCGGCGCCGTTGGAGCCGATGAGCGTGACGATCTCGCCCTCATCGACGGTCAGGCTGACGCCGCGCAAAGCGTGGATCGCGCCGTAGTACGTGTGGACGTCCACGAGCTCGAGCAGCGCCATGGTCAGGACTCCTCGGCCGCACCGCGGCCCAGGTATGCCTCGATGACGCGGGGATTCGCCCGTACTTCGGCCGGGCTGCCCTCGGCGAGGACCTCGCCGTAGTCGAGCACGGTGACCCGGTCGCTGATGCCCATGACGACCCGCATGTCGTGCTCGATGAGCAGGACGGTCAACCCGAGTTCGGACCGAAGGCGGCGGATGAAGTCGGTCAGGTCACGGGTCTCCGAAGCGTTCATGCCGGCGGTCGGCTCGTCGAGAAGGAGCAGTTTGGGGCTCGTGGCGAGGGCGCGCGCGATCTCGAGACGGCGCTGGTCACCGTAGGGCAGGTTGCGAGCCCACGCGTGGGCGCGTTCGTCGAGGCCCACGAACTTGAGGAGCTCGTGTCCTCGCTCGACGCTGGCCTCCTCCTCGACGGTGTTGCGCGGCGTGCGCAACACCGCGTCCCACCACCGACTGCGCAGGTGGACGTGCTGGCCGACGAGCACATTGTCGAGGGCTGACATCGTCCCGAACAAGCGGATGTTCTGGAATGTCCGCCCGATCCCGAGCGCCGTCACCTGGTGCGGCTTGAGCGAGCGGATCTTGCTGCCCTTCGTCGTCACGATATCGTGTCCGTCGAACGAGATCTCGCCGCTTGTGGGGACGTAAGCGCCGGTGATCATGTTGAAGAACGTCGTCTTGCCGGCACCGTTGGGCCCGATGAGCGAGACGATGCTGCCGCGCGGGATATCGAAGTCGACGGCGTTGACCGCGACGAGGCCGCCGAACCGCTTCGTCACGCTGCGGGCACGAACCAGCAGCTGGTCGTCGGGCACCTGTCCGGTCAACGGGGTCGAGCCCTGCGCATAGGTGCCGGCGGCCGTCATCGCGGGGTCTCCTCGTCGGTGACGTCGCCGCGGCTTTCGGCGATGGTCTCGCCGACCGGCTCCTCACCGGGGACTTCGGCGAACTCCGGATCCTCGTCGCCGCCGGGCTCCGTCGGGTCGAGCTCCGGTACGAGGCCCTCGTCCTCGATGAGCCCGATCGAGCCGATCGCCTGGCCGGGGGGGGCCGTGTGCATCTCGGCGGCGCGTTGGCGACTGGGCACGAAACCTTCGGGCCGGAACCGCATCATCGCGACAAGCGCGATGCCGAACAGCAGGAAGCTGAAGGACGATGGATTGATGTCGCCGAGCTGCTCGAGTCCGGTCAGGTTGCCGATATCGGTCATGCGACCGCCGGCCCAGGCGAGCAGGGTCTTGTCGACGTACTGGACGACGACCGCTCCGAGAAGCACGCCCCAGATATTCCCGATACCGCCGAGGATGATCATGACCACAACGAGGATCGACGTCGAGAACATGAAGAAGTCGGACGTCGTCGCGCCCTGGTAGGACGCCTGCAGGGCACCCGCAACGCCCGCGAAGGCAGCACCCAGCCCGAACGCGAGGAGCTTGGTTCGGACCGTATTGACCCCCATCATCTCGGCGGCGATCTCATCCTCGCGGATGGCCATCCAGGCACGACCCATGCGCGAGCGCTCGAGGTTGCGCGCGACGACGATCGCGATGATGACGAGCACCAGGCCGAGATAGACGGGCGCAAATCCGCTGATCACGCCGAACTTGAAGCCGAAGATGTTCGGAGCGTCGATGGGGTTGATCCCGAGCGGGCCGCCGGTGAGATTCGCGTTGATGAGCTGGATCGGGCCGAAGGAGAAGTTCACATTGACGAGGTTCTTGAAGAAGATCGGCACGATCTCGCCGAACCCGAGTGTCACGATGGCCAGATAGTCACCGCGGAGACGGAGGGTGGGCGCGCCGAGCAACACGCCGAACATGGCCGCGACGGCGGCCGCCACCCAGATGATGAGGACGAATGGAAGGTGGATGCCCGGGAAACCGGCCGGCAGGTCCGAGAACAGCACGATCGACACGCCGCCCCAATGCGGTGATGCGAGGAACGCGGCCGTATACGCGCCGAGGGCATAGAACGCGACGTACCCAAGGTCCAGCAGCCCCGCGAATCCGATGACGACATTGAGGCCGATGGCCATGATCGCGAAGATCAGCATGAACACGATCACCGGACTGCTGGGCAAGGGCAGCTGTCGGGTCACCTGCGTGGGGATCGCCGGGTAGATGAGCGGATACAGGAAGACCGCCACGACGAGGATGGTCAGCAGCGTCGTGCGGCGCGGACTTCGCGCGAACGCGGCGCGATAGGACGCCGGCCAGTCGGCGATCGCGGCGCCCATGCTGCCCAGCCACGCGGCGAACCCGCCGGTCGACTCGACGCGAACGGGAGTGATGAGGTTGGTGCTCATGCCCGGTCCGCGAGTTGCTGCCCGAGCAGGCCCGTCGGCCGGAAGACGAGCACGGCGATCAGGACCCCGAAGACGATGGCGTTCGTCCATTGCGCGGCCAGGTAGCGATCACTGAAGGCATTGATCAGGCCGAGGACGATCCCGCCGAGCACGGCGCCCTGCAGGTTGCCGATCCCGCCCAGGACCGCCGAGGTGAAGGCGTTCAGTCCGAATCGAAACCCGAGGTTCCAGACCGTCGTGTTGTTGTACAGGATCTGGACCAGGCCGGCGGCACCTGCGAGCGCGCCTGCGATCACGAAGGTGATTGCGATCGTCCGGTTGACGTCGATGCCCATGAGCCCCGCCGTGTCCGGATCCTGCGCGGTAGCGCGCATCGCCTTGCCCTGGCGCGTCTTGCTGACGAACCATGTCAGCACGATGAGGAGCGGGATCGTCACCGCGGCGACGAACACCTGCTTCAACGAGAGCTCGATGGGGGTGTCGAAGCCGAAGATGCTCGTGAGAACGTTCGTGTTCGGGATGACTTCCGCGAAGCCCAGGCTGGTCGGGCCCTTCCACAGCAGGCCGACGTTCTGGAGGATGAAGCTCATGCCGATCGCGGAGATCAACGGTGCGAGCTTGGGCGCGTTGCGCAGCGGTCGGTAGGCGACCCGCTCGATCGAGACGTTGAGGGCGGCCGTGATCGCCATCGTTGCGGCCAGCACCGCAAGGATCAGGAAGATGGTCGTCGCGATGTCCATGCCCGGCGTGACGCCGAGGAGCATCAGGAGGGTCAACGCGATCATCGAGCCGAGCATGAAGACTTCGCCGTGGGCGAAGTTGATCAGCTGGAGGATCCCGTAGACGAGCGTGTAGCCAAGGGCCACAAGGGCGTAGATCAGCCCGTTCGAAAGACCGATGATGATCGTCTGGAGGAACTGGTCATCCATGGAGCGGTCGGTTCTCCGTGGCAGGTCCGGCTAGGTAGGCAGCGGGGGCGGACCGAGTGGTCCGCCCCCGCCGCTTGTCTTTCGGCGTTACGCCTGCCTCACTCGGGCGCGGCGAGCACCTTTTCGAACTTGGGTGGCCAGCTGTCCACGATCTGGTAGCCGGTGGCCTCGGACAGGGTGTTGTCGCCGTTCGCGTCGAGCGACATCGTCCCGAGGTAGGACGCGAAGTCCTTGGTCCCGAAGACGGCCTTCAGGACCTCGTAGCGATCGTTCTTGACGGTGGCTCGGTTGATCGCGTCCAGCGCGACCTGGGCCGCAGCGGCACCGTAGATGCCGTACACGGGCGGATCGTCTCCGTCATGTGCGGCCTTGTAGTCCGCGACCCACTTCTTGCCCGCGTCCGAGGTCTGCTCGTTCGGGCCGACGCCGCCGAATGTCAGGTACGTGCCGTTGCCGGCCTCGCCCGTTCCCGTGTAGAACGCCTCCTCGAACACGCCGTCTCCGGACATGATCTTGATGTCCGGCATGGCGGCCCGCAGGTCCTTCCATAGCTTGCCGGTGTTCTGGCCGGTGATGGAGCCGATGTAGATGAAGTCAGCCCCCGAGTCCTTGACCTTCTGAGCGAGAGCCGCGTAGTCCGTGGCCTTCGCGTCGAAGCCCTCGCTGGCGCCGCCGGACACGACCTCGATACCGAGCGCGGCTGCGGAGATGGCCCATGCGCGAGCAAGACCCTTGCCGTAGACCTGGGTGTCGTCAAGGACGTACGCCTTGGTGGCGCCGAGCTCCTTGGCCCACGCGGCACCCGCACCGGCCTGCGCATCGTCGGTCGCGATGACGCGCGTGTAGTTGCGGAAACCGTTCGGATAGTAGCTGTCCGGTTCGCCCGGCTCCGTGACGCCGTCGACCGCCTTGGTCAGGCCCGGATAGGTGTTCGCGGGGCTGATCATGACGAGGCATGCGGCATTGAGGATCGGGACGGTGAGCTTGGCCGCCCCCGAGTTGAAGTGGCCGATGAAGACCATCGCGTCGGGATCGTTGGCCGCGGTCGTGGCGTTCTGCTGGGCCACAGCGCCGTCCCAGTCGCCATTGTTGGCGGCCGAGGAGTCGTCGAGGTCCGTGTACTTGATCGTGAAGTCCCCGACGGTCTGGCCGTCGAGGATCTCGCGGATCGATTCGACAAGCGCGTTCGTCTGGGCCGTGTTCGAGCCCTGGCGTGGGAGCGCCGAGTAGACGTGGATATCGCTGGTGCTGGTGCCTGTCTTTCCGTTGCAGGCCTCAGGCTTGGCGCCGGCGTCGCCGCTGGCTGCGGGAGCCGATGCTCCCGGCGCCGGTGAGCAGGCTGCGAAGACGAACACCGCACTTGCGGCGATCGCTCCGACCTTGGTGAGCTTCATGCATTCTCCTCCTGATGTTCGATCGTCCGGCGGTTCCGGAGCGACCTTCGGCCGGGAGCCTTCCCCGCCAGCGCCCGATCCGGAGATGCGAGGCTCACCCGACGCCCTCGTGCTCGCGTCCCATCGACGGTGCCCTCCCAGGGCGTCGACGGGGCGAGCGGCGGTGCGTGACGGGCAGCGACGCAGGACCGTGCTCGGGCGGCGCGCAGGTGACCGCCGAAACGATGCCGTATCATAGCCACCGGCGAACCGAATGCAATACCGGTCGGCCGCACCCCCGCCATGCGCCCTGCGCGTGTCGCGAGCCTCATGCTCGCCGTTGGCAGGGTCCGCAGGCCAGCAGGTACCGGCCCGGGGTCAGAACGGCCCCCGGCCGATGGGCACGGGTCGTCGTCCTGCGAGGTACGAACCTTCGGCGTGGAATACCTGGTCCGAGCAGCCCGTGTCACCGATATCGACCGTCTCGTCGCCTTGAGCGACGCGGACCTTCGTGTGGGCCGTGACGCCAGCCCGCTCGATGCCGCGGACCTCATGCGCCAGCTGGTGTACCTTCCGCAGGCCAGCATCTTCGTCGCCGAGGCGCAGCGCGTCGTCGTGGGCGGGGCCGTCCTGGCCCTTCGGCCCTCGGTCCGCGCTGGTGGGTTCGTCGGCACGATCGACCTTCTGGTCGTCGACCCCCACCATGACGCGGACCGCGTGACGGACGCCCTCCTGGAGGACGTGATCCGCTCGGCGAGCAACAAGGGCTGCACCCTCGTGGAGGCAGCCCCTCCGGACGATCCGGCGGCCCTCGGTCGCTGGATGGCGCAGGGATTTGCGCTGGCCGGTCCGCGTATCCAAAGAACCGTGGCCGCGGTGGGAAGCACGGCGCGCCGCATCTAGATCATCGCTCCGCCGAGCAGCGCGATCGCGCCGGCCGAGCCCCACATATCGGACCAAGGAGTCAAGTCTGTGAGCAAGAACGTCGCCGTCTTCGTGGACGTGGCGAACATCTTCTTTGCGGCAAAGGCCGCCGGCGTGGACATCGATTACGTCACGCTCCTCAAGTCGGCCTCGGCCGGCCGCGATCTCGTGCGCGCCTACGCGTACACGGGGCTGGACCCGGAGAACGAGAACCAGCGCAACTTCCATGACTTCCTGCGCCGTCACGGCTACAAGGTCGTCAGCAAGGACATCCGCAAGTACGGCGACGGCAAGGTCAAGGCGAACCTCGACATCGAGCTGGTCGTCGACATGATGAAGACGGCCCGGAACCTTGACATCGCGATCGTGGTGTCCGGCGACGGCGACTTCGCCCCGGCCATCCGCGCGGTCCAGGAGATGGGCGTCCGCTGCGAGGTGATCAGCTTCCGCGGCAACACCTCGTCGGACCTGATCGAGGTCGCGGACCTGTTCACCGACATCACCCAGCTCGCGCGCGTCGAGAAGGGTTCCCGCTCCGGCCGCCGCGTGGCGGACGACGACGCGGACCTCTCGATGACGGAGGTCCCGGACAAGCAGACGGAAGGCACCGGGCTCGGGCGAGGCGGTCGTGGTCGGGGTGGACGCGGTCGCGGCCGCTCCGGCGAGGCAGAGCCGGTGGCGACACCCGCTACGCGTAGCCGCGGCGGACGCGGGCGGGTCGCCGCGGTCTCCACGAATGGCGTCGGGGGCGGCGATGCCGGCCTGGTCGCCCTGCCGGGCGAACGCCTGTCGAAGGCCGTCGGCAACCTGACCGAGTCGGACCTCGCCGCAGCTGAGGTCTTCACGCTCGGCGACCTGGGCGAGCAGGCCGTCGCGCCGATCGCCGGATCGACCACCACCGGCGAGCCGGCCGGGGACGGCGAGAGCGATGCCGAGGGCACCGAGCTCCGTGAGGACGACGCCGGACGGCGGCGCCGCCGGCGCGGTGGCCGCGGCCGTGGGCGCGGCCGTGGTCGCGACGAGGCGAGCGAGGCTCCGCTGAGCACGGAACGACCGGCCGGCGCGGACCGCGCCGCCGCAGCGGGCCCAGCCGGTGAGCCCGAGGAGGACGCAGACGAGATGGAGGAAGAGCAGATCGCCCCGCGCGGTCCGCGAACGACCCCGTTCGGCTCCGTCTGGGACTCGCAGCTCGGCACGACCGCGGCTCCGAGCACCGCGAACCTGGCGCCCCTCAGTGACGATGACGAGGACTTCGACGAGCCGGAGATCCCCGAGTACCTGATCGCCGAGCAGCGCCGTGGCGCGCGAGGCGGCGGAGGCCGGGGAGCGCAGGGGTCGCAGGGCGGCCGTGGCGGGCCACGCGGGGGACGCTCGGCGTACCAGTCGGCCGTCGAACGCGAGCGATACGGGCGCGGCGGGGGTGGCGGCATCAACCGCTACCCGGATGTGAGCGGCCGGTCCGGCGGGAACGCCGCACCGTCACGCGGCCCACGCCAGGAGCGTGGACCCGTGCGGCGTGACGAGCGCCCGCGCGAGGCCGCGCCGCGCGCGACCTCGTCGAGCGAGCCGTGGAGCGAGGTCCCGCCCGAGCTCGAGGCGCTTCTTCGTGCACAGGTCGGCCAGCAGCCGGGCCCGGCGGGAACGTCACGCCCGACCGAGGCCCACCCGGCCGCTGCCGATGCGGCCGCGGCATTCGAAGCTGCGGAGACCGACGCCGCCGGCGTCGACGCTGGCGGGACCGAGGCCACCGAGGCCCCTGCCCCGAAGCGACGGACGACGCGCAAGTCGGCGGCTTCCAAGGCAGGGCCCGCTGAGGACGGCACGTCGGCCGCTCCGAAGCGACGCTCGAACCGAAAGACGGCGACCAGCGGGACGGCCGAGTCGGCCGATGCGGGGACGGACGCGGCCTCGGCCGAGACCGGTCCGGGCACGGAAGCCAGCAAGGCACCTGCCCCGAAGCGACGGACGACGCGCAAGCCGGCGGCCACGGCCACCGACGGCGCGGCGACCGACACCGCGCCGGCCGGCGACACAAAGCCGAAGCGGCGATCGACCCGCAAGACCGCGACGAGCGCGAGCGAGCCCGGCTGAGCCGCTCGGGGATGGATGGCGCGCGGACCCGCGGGCAACCGGCCGCGCTCGGCGCGGTCAGGTCCATGATCCGCGGGGCGCCGCCGCACGCTGTGCTCCTCGTAGGTCCAGCGGGGGTCGGCAAGACGACGCTCGCGCTGGACCTTGCGGCCGGGCTGCTGTGTACGGCTGACGATCGTCCCGCTCGCCCGTGCGGGACGTGCCGCGCCTGCCGGCTCGTGGCATCGGGAGGCCACCCGGATCTCCATCGCATCGGCCCCGAGGGACCGGGCCGCCAGGTCGTGATCGGCGGCCCCGGTGCGCGAGCTCGCGGGGTCCGGGATCTCATCGCCGGCCTGGCGCTGCTGCCCGTCGAGGGCGGGGCGCGCGTCGCCATCGTCGAGGCGGCCCACCGCATGAACGAGGACGCGCAGGCGGCCCTGCTCAAGACCCTGGAGGAGCCGCCGGTCGGGGTCATGCTCATCCTGTGTGCGGACGCCGAGGAACCGCTCCTCCCCACGATCCGCTCGCGCTGTGCTCGACTGCGGCTCGGGCCGGTCGGTACGCGCGAGGTCGAGACGATCCTCGGCGAGCACGGGGTGGCCGACGCTCCGCTCGCCAGCCGCCTGGCCCGCATCACGGCAGGACGGCCGGGGCTTGCGCTCTCGTGGGCGCGGCAGCCCGAGGCCCTGCGGGTCCGCGATGAGCTCAGCCGCTCACTCCTGGACCTCCTCTCCGCGCGACCCGCCGAGCGGCTGGCCGGCGTTCGGGCGGGCGTGGTCCGCGCCGTGGCACTCACGGCGCTGGGCGACGCGTTGGATGGACCGGCGGGCGCCGGGAGCCCCGGGAGCCCGGCCGCGACCACGCCCGACGCGACGGACGCGAGCGGTGATCTCGGCGACGCGAACGGCGCGCCCATCCGGGCTCCCGCCGCGGAGCGCCGGCGCGCGGCCGATGCCCTCCTCGGGCTGTGGACCGACGTCGCACGGGACCTCGCGCTGTGCCGGCGCGGCCTCGACCGGTCCGTTCGAGACGTCGGCCTGCTGGACGAGACGACCGCCGTTGCGTCACGCCTCGACGCCGCCGAGCTGGACGCCTTCCTCGACCGCCTCGGCCGGGCGTCGGTCCTGCTCGTCGCCAACGTCTCGCCGGAGCTGGTCCTCGATGACCTGGCTCTCGCCTGGCCGCGACCGATCCCCGCCGCGGCGTGACATCGGAGCTGGTTCGCCTCGAGGCCAGTGCCCGTGGTCGGGTCCAGGGCGTGGGATTTCGCTATTTCGTCCTGCGCCGCGGGATGGAGCTCGGGTTGACCGGATGGGTCGCGAACGAATCGGACGGATCGGTCCGCTGCGTGGCCGAGGGCACCCGCAGCAACCTGGAGGCTTTGCTCGAAACGATGGAGCGCGGGCCGGCCGGCGCGCTCGTCGAGGGGGTCAGCGCGAGCTGGAGCGGTGCGACGGGCACGCTCCGCGACTTCGGCATCCGCGCCGGCAGCCATCGTGGCGATTGACCCCATCGGCTCGGGAGAGTGGGACCGGTGGGCTATACCACCCGGGACCATCGTTGCCCATCGTTCGACAAGATGGAGCCAAACTCTCGCGCCGAGGATCTGCCGACGCTGTATCGCGCCATCCTCGATCGCGTCGCCGCCCTCGAGGACGCGGGAGATCGGACCGAGGCCCGAGGGATCCGACAGCACGCAACGGCCGCCTATTCACGCGCCTGGGACGACCGGGCTCGGCGTGAGCTCGAATCCCTGCTCCGACGCGCCGAACGACCCACCGCCGCCGAGCGCGTGCTCGGTCGGCGCGGGCTGGGCGGCCTCGATCGCGTGGTCGGCGGACGGCGTCGTACCGCGAGCGCCCCAGACCGTTGATCCGGTCGGAGCGCGCCCGCCACGCGGGTCGTAGGCTTCCGACATGTCCGCCACCACCGTCGAAGCGATCGACCGCGCCCTCGAGGCCTATGCCCGGCTGACCGAGCGCGCGGAGGAGATCGAGGACGAGTGGTCGTACGTGACCGACCTGTCAACCGCCTGGCGCGACCGGCTCGCCCTCGTTACCGGATCGAGCGCGGCCGGCCCTCTGGATCCCGCCAACGACGCCGCCATCGACCGCCTGATCGACGAAGCAGACCGCATCACCGACCCCCACCGTGCCATCGACTGGCTGTCGACCTTCCCGCAGGTCGCGCTACTCGCGCTGGGCGAGACCCGGTGAGGTTCCAGGACGCCGCGCGCGACGGCCGCGCGATCGTGTACGCCGGGATCCAGGCGGACCCGCTCGTGAAGCGGGCGGCGACGCTGCTCGCCGAGGCCACGCCCGCCCAGCGGGTCCTGGCGCGGGCGGTGATGAACGGCGAGACGACCGAGCCCGAGGAGTGGCTCGCGATGTTCCCGACCCTCTTCGACGGTTCCGTGCCCGCCGGCCCGCAGCGGGCACGCTCCGAAGCGATCCTCGGCGCCAGCCTGGAGGTCGCAGAACGGGGCGAGCAGGTCCGCAGCCAGTTCCGCGGCGCGGTCGTCGAGGAGCTCACCGCGATCCTGCTCGCGCGGCGGGTCGGCGAGGCGGGCGTCCGCCGTGAGCGGCGGATCCTGTTCGATGGAGTGCCGGCGGAGATCCACCCGTACGACGTCACCGTCGAGCAGGAGGGCGCCGCCGAAGCCTACGACTGCAAGTGGGGCGCGCGCGGGATCAACGACGACGTCCTCCACCAGCTCGACGACGCGCGCGGGCACGCGGCCGAGGAGGACGTGCGGCTGCGCGTGGCGCTGGTGGTCTTCGATGCTGAGCTCTCGTGCGAGGTCCGCCTGGACCGCCAGTACGCTCCGCGGGATGGCACGGCGATCGTTCCGCTGGAGTCGCTCGATCGCCTGGCCGCCGCTGGCCCCGTCGGTCCCGGCACCCCCGGCTCTCCATGACCAGGGACGTGCCCGTCGCCGGGGCCGCGGGCGAGCCCGACGCGTGTTCCGCCCCATTCCGAGTGCGCTTCGACGAGGCCGGCCCGGACGGCATGCTGCGAACGTCCGTCCTGTTGCGCTACGCCCAGGACCTGGCCTGGTTCCACTCGGCCCGCCGTGGATTCGATCGCGAGTGGTACCGCGAGCGGGGTCTCACCTGGCTGGCGCGGACAGCCGAGGTCGCGGTGGAGGCCCCGCTACGGGTCGGTGACGAGCTGACGGGCACGACCCGGGTCATCGGCTGGCGTCGGGTCTGGGCGCGGCGCC